>NZ_CEZPJD010000118.1:0-14485 GCF_983059655.1 Okeania sp. | reverse complement strand
GAGGCAACAGATTATTTTGTACCTGGAATTTGGCAAGGAATAGACCCTTTTGGTTACCAAAAACGCTTAAGTTTAGAAAAATCTATGGATGCTATCCGCGAAATTGGCGATCGCATCAATGGTTTAAATACTGCTCTACCAAAACAACAGAGTTATCAAATTTGTCTCACAGCTCTGTTACAAACTGCTTTGTGGGGTAATCAAGCCGATCTGAGTTTATGGCCAGTTGAAACAGAGGACCGGACTACTAGAAACCTTCAACAACAACAATCTCATATATTAGTAGATGATACCTATAATTCCATTGACTATTTAAGTAATATTCAGGGGCAACGGATCGATTTAATTATAGATAATGCAGGTTTTGAGTTAGTTTGCGATTTTTTTCTGATAGATTTCCTTTTATCTACTCAAACTGCCAATATTATTTACTTGCATTTGAAAGCACATCCAACTTTTGTTTCTGATGCTATGAGTCAAGATGTCTTTTACACTCTGGAAATCTTAGCTAATGATGTCTCAGAAAATTTACAAATGTTGGCAGCTCGCTTACAAGAATATATTAGTACTGGTCGTTTAATTTGCCGAGATGACTTTTTTTGGAATGCGCCACTAGCTTTTTGGGAAATGCCAGAGTCTGTGAGAGAGGAATTAGCTAAAGCCAGTCTGGTTTTGATTAAGGGTGATGCTAACTATCGCCGTATCTTAGGCGATCGCCACTGGTTATTTACTACCCCTTTGTCAGATATTACTTATTATTTTCCTACACCATTTGTAGCTTTGCGTACCTTAAAGTCAGAAGTAGCAACTAGCTTAGAACCCGATCAAATCGAAATATTAAATGAAGAAGATCCTTTGTGGTTAACAAATGGTCAGTGGGGTGTGATTCAATTTGTTATGCCTTGAAGAAGGGAGTAGTAAATAATTAATAATTAATAATTAATAATTAATAATGAGACATCTCCAGAAAAGAGGGAACAGGGAAAAAGTAAAAGGGAACAGGAAAGAATAATTGATAATTTCTAGATAAGAATTGATTTTATTTTTAATTTTTGGAGATGTCTATTAATAATTAGGGCGTGGCTGAATAAATATCAAAGTATTCCCTGGTAAAAATTTCAGCCTTTGCAAGTGCTAAGGGAGTACCAGCTTTTAGGTAATTCAGGTTCAAAAATGAGCGGATTTTGGGCCATATAGGGACACCAAAGTCAAGGGATAATTTTTCCTTCTACATCCTCTACAACTCCTGATTCCTCTTTACTCTTCACTACTCCCTACTCCCTCTTTTGGTGGAGATGTCTAATAGTTGAGGTTGAACCGAATCATCTGTCCAATATAAAATGAAAGGTTTAGTAGCTCAAAAAAGTAAAAAATGAAATTGGCAGCAAGAGTTGGCAAAGTACCACCCTCTCTAACCTTAGTTATCTCGGCTAAAGCTAAAGAAATGCAAGCTGAGGGAATAGATGTATGTAGTTTTAGTGCTGGGGAACCTGACTTTGATACCCCAGAGCATATCAAAGCAGCAGCCCAAAAAGCACTGGATATTGGTAAGACTAAATATGGCCCAGCAGCGGGAGAACCCAAACTAAGAGAAGCGATCGCCCAAAAGTTATCTAGGGAAAATGGCCTAAACTACAAAGCAGAAAATATTATTGTCACTAATGGAGGGAAACATTCTCTGTTTAATCTGATGATGGCACTGATTGAACCTGGAGATGAAGTAATTATTCCTGCACCTTACTGGTTAAGTTATCCAGAAATGGTCAAACTGATGGGTGGAGAGCCTGTAATTTTGCCTACGGATGCTCGGACGAATTATAAAGTGACACCAGAGCAACTACGTCAAGCTATTACTAGCAAAACAAAATTATTCGTTCTTAATTCTCCTTCTAATCCAACTGGGATGGTTTATAGTCCAGCAGAAGTTAAAGCATTAGCAGAAGTAATAGTAGAAAAAGATATCTTAGTAGTTTCTGATGAAATTTATGAAAAGATTATTTATGATGATATTCAACATCTCAGTATTGGGGCAGTCAGCTCAGATGTTTTGAACAATACTATTATTAGTAGTGGATTTGCTAAAGCTTACTCTATGACGGGTTGGCGCATAGGATATTTGGCCGCACCTGTGGAATTGATTAACGCTACAGTTAAAATTCAAGGTCATAGTACCTCAAATGTTTGTACTTTTGCTCAGTATGGAGCGATCGCTGCATTGGAATCATCTCAAGACTGTGTGGAAAAAATGCGTCAAGCTTTTGCTAAACGTCGGCAGGTAATTTATGATTTATTGAATGCTATACCAGGAATTACTTGTAACAAACCTGAAGGAGCTTTCTATATGTTTGTCAATATTAGTAAAATTTCTAGCAGTTCCCTAGAATTTTGTAATGCTTTATTAGCAGAGCAAAACGTGGCTGTTATTCCTGGTATTGCTTTCGGTGCAGACGATCATATTAGGATATCTTACGCTACTGACTTAGCAACTATAGAAAAAGGGATGGCAAGGTTGGATAAGTTTGTGCGATCGCACAGCTAGACTTTTGAGTGGGGGAGTGTTCAGCAATTAATAATTAATAATTAATAATTAATAATTAGGGCTTACTGATTAAATATCAAAGCATTGACAGATAAAGGTATTAGCCTTTCTAGGCTTGAAAAAAGTACCTGGTTTTGAGCCCTTCACATTCAAAAAGAAGCGCATTTTGGGGTGGCTATGGCAGAAAAATCACTCTTGCTATAATGAATGATCGCCTTCTCTATAACTCCCATTTCTCATGACTCTTAACTACTTCCTACTTCCTTTTTCCCTTCCTGGGAGGGGTTAGGGGTAGGTCCCTACTCCCTACCTCAACAAAAAGACTTTACATACGCAAATTCTAATTAACATTAACTGAGCTGCTAATTAGCAAAAAAGTTATTCTACCTGTGTTAATTACTTAATAACTGAAGTGCTACCTAAGCATAGCATTAATGGATGGGAATTGGTATCAGCAACAAGCTAGAAGTTGGGAATTTAAACCCTAGCTTTTAGCGCGCTGAATGCTGAAATGCTCAAATGCTGATAGCTAGTTAACGATGAATTTCAAAACTTTCTAGTCCTTCGGGTTGCTCATATTTTATAGTTACATCATTGACAATAGCTGACTTAGGGCCTGCATAACACCAGTTAATCATTTTTTTCACCGCTCGATCGCTACCTTCAAAAACAGCTTCGACTTTACCATCAGGTAGATTTTTCACCCAACCAGTGACATTGATATTAACTGCCATTTCTAATGTGGAGAAGCGATAACCAACCCCCTGAACTTTTCCGGAAATAAAAACATGAGCACGAGTAGGAGTGAAAGATGTTAACTGGTTTTCCTCGATCATTTTGTATTGATTATATATAAAATATCTATAGCTTATGGTACTATAAAACTCAACATAAATTCAACTTCTAGGAGTGTTATTTATGAGTACTCGTAAGAGAAACTAGGTGGTAGTTAAAATTATGCTTATAACTTCATTTATAGTAGTTACAGTTGTTAGTGTAATGCTAGGTATAGGTTGTGCTTACTGGCTATTTGAAAAGCGGTTAAAAAAACAAGCAAAAAATTATGAAAAACAGTTACGAGAAACCTACGAACAAATCTATGACCTTCAGCAAGCACAACAAGAAGAAATTACATTATTAAATACAGATTATCAAGAGAGAATCAAACAAAAAGAAGAACTTGAAAAACAACTCAGACATAACTTAGAAGAAATACAAGAAAATATTGCTCTTGCTCATATAAGACATCAAAATGAAATTCAACAATTAAAAGTAGATTATCAACAAAAAAAACAAGAAGAAATTCAAGCTTTAGAAGTAGATTATCAGAAAAATTTGAGGGGATTACATAAACAAAACGAAGAATTACAAGAGCAAATTAAATTAATTCAAGCAGAACATATACAGAATTTAGAATCGACTGAAGCTAAATCACAGGAAAAAATTAGAAAATTAACAGATAAATATTCTCACCAGATAGTAGATTTAGAAAAAGAACATCGCCAAAAAAAACAAAAAATCAACAATTTTTGGCAATTAAAGTATCACAAAAAATTCCAAGAATTGTCAGAAACTCATCAGCAAAAAATTCACAATATTACCAGTTATTTAGAAGACAAACATCAACAAAAAATTGTTAACTTCAAGAAGTATCACGAACAAAAACTTAGAAAAACAGTTAAATCTTTAGAAACAAAATATCAAAGTCGTCTCCAAATTAAAATCCAAGAATTAGAAGAAATTCATCAAGAATCTATGCTAGAAACAATAGGAACTATAACTACTCAACATCAAAATCAGCTTCAGCAAAAACTCAAGGAATTAAAACAAAAATATGATACTGAGCTTCAATCAACAATACAATCTCTTAAAGCCAAGCATCAACGTCAAATTAGAGAACTTATGCATTGAAGAAGACAAGGTATAAGACAGAAGGGAAAATTGCGCGGTGATAGTCAACAACTGGCCACTCCATGTCTATATACCTCAAACAATTTTAAGCACCGTATAGATGACTTGGTATTACACCCGCAGAAAGATAAAGATACAGCGTTTCCCAGGCTAATGAGGTATTTATTTCTATTCTATCCATACCTGTTCCCTGTTCCCTATTCCCTATTCCCTAGCGCTATAACTCTCAATTTCTTAACTTTTGAATAAAATTTAAGGTGTCTTGATAAGATTGAATTCTGCCACCTTGTTGATAAAGTTCTGCTGCTTTTTCTAAATCTTTTATTGCTTTTTGAAGTTGCTGTTTTGCGCTGGTTATATCTTCCATTTTTTGATAAATAAGACTATTTTGATAAAAAACATGAGCACGATTATAATAGGCATCAGCATAGCCTGGATTAATTTCAATTGCTTTAGTATAATCTTTAATTGGGTTTGAATTTCGTGTTATTTCATGAGGATTAACTAACAAACTCCGAGCAATACCCATATTAAAATATATTTCAGGAGTATTATTAGGTTCCTTTCTCAAAGCACGATTAAAATTAGCGATCGCCTCCCAAGCATCTCCTCTATCCAAATAACTTATACCTCTAAAATATAAAGCTTCAGCGCTCTGAGGATTAATTGTTGAAACGGGGGAACTAACTGTAGGAGCATCATCCAAAATTAGGTCTGAAGGATTAATATTCGCATCAGATAATCTTCTGATAAAACTATTAATAGGAACCGCAGCATTAAACCCTGTTTTAATTGGCGCTACATCTCCAGCATTAGTTTGAGCAAAACCAAATTCCCCTTGTCCATGAATACCAATAACGCGACCATCAGAATCAAAAACTGGACCCCCACTCATACCACTCCAGGTAACAGCTTGATAACGCAAAGTATAACCTTCGGGGCGACTTTTAGGACGACTGGTTACTAATCCTGGAGATAATTCTGGCGCTCTTTCAGTGCTAAATAAACCGCCAGTAGCAGGATAACCAAATACATATATTTGAGAACCAATAACTGATTGTTCAGAATTACCTAAAGTTGCCACTGGATATGTTTCTGTCGTTTCAAATTTCAATATAGCTAGATCGGGTTCTTCATCGGTTGTCTGTAAACTGACTACCTCTATTACTGAATAATCTTTTTCTAGATTGGTTCTAATGCTATATTCAATAGTAGAATCTTCTACTACATGATTAACAGTGAGGACAGTATAAATATTATCATTTTTAGCAATAATTACACCTGAGCCATCACCTAATTTACTATTGATTTGCACTGTAATTGGGATAGCAATTTCTGCTACTTCTTGAGCTGTTTTAGCATTTGCTGCTGTCGAAATATTAATCACAATTGCTGCTAGTGTAGCAGTACCTAATAAATAACTATTGAGAGAATTAAAACGAGACCAAATCATAATTTTACGCTCCTAGAATTTAGATAATTTAGACAAGGTGAGTAAGCTAAGATGAATTTTAAATGCGTCTTAGCAAGTCAGAAGTTAGAAGTCATAAGTCAGAAGTCAGGAGTAATAAAGATTATCCTTTTAATTAGATACAAAACAAATAAGTGGTTTAAATGTACAACAGCTTATTAGATGACTATTTACAACAAATGACGTAAATTAAATAAATTTGTTCTCCGTCTTTAAGCTAAAGTATATAATAGTAGTTGAGTAAGTACTTAAGATCGGCAAAATCTACTAATTGATCTTGACTACTATTTAATATAATCATCAGTACAGAATTTATAAAAAATTAAAAAATAGAGAATAGAGTCTTAAATTCTGACAAAAAAAAATTAAGTCTCAAGTTTCCCCTTTTCAAGAAATAAAAAAGAAAGTTTTACATCTTCTCATATTCCTATTGCAAGAGGTACTACCATTTCTCAAACACTTTTCTACATTTTATTGAACAGAGGAGTAGGGTAATAGCAAAGCGGAGGAGTAGGGGAAGTAAGTAGGGCTTGCTGATTAAATATCGCGCGCATTGACTGATATTGGTTTTAGGCAATTTATGTCTGGAAAAAGTATGAACTTTTCAGCAAGCTTAGGTAAAAAAAGTAAGGATTTTCAGGTAGCACGCAGCCGAAAAATCACTCTGACTATTATGTTGGTCACTGACTCTGTGATTTCCATTTTTTCTACGTTCTAACTACTCCCTACTCCCTAACCCAGCAAAAAGACTTTATGAGCACAAACCCTAACTAGGAATGTTGTACACAACGTCTGTGAGAAGTAAACATCAGAATAATTAACTCGTGTTAATTACTTAATAATTTAAGGGGTGCATGTCATATTTACAAAAATACTTTTTTCCTATATATTGCCTATTAGACATCTCCAAAAATCAAAAATAAAATCAATTCTTATCCATAAATTATCAATTATTCTTCCCTGTTCCCAGCTCCGGTGTTCCCTGTTCCCTCTTTTCTGGAGATGTCTATTGGCTGTTACCTAAAAGCAATAAATTTTTGGCTTTGTTCAAAATTGAGATGCACCCAATTTAAGGGCTAATTAAGTTAAGTATTAATACATAGTAATTAGCATAATAACGTAGCTCCTCTATCAAGAAGCTAACTTAATTGACCATTATTTTCTAATCTTCAAGTCCCAATCAATTTTCTAAACAACTACGCCAATAATAAATTTGCATATCAAGTTTTAATTCAGCTATATTAAAAGAACAAATGTCTCATAGCAAAAAAATATTATCTCTCAGTAAATATGCATAGAAAATGCACAAGCTTTACTTGAAATATTGACAAAAACTTTATCTATTTCGAGCTAAATCTTAATAAAAATTTCATCCAAAATTAAAATTTATTGTTTATCATAAAAATATGAATATTAACTAGGTATAAATATAATCTCACCTAACTAAAATTAATTTCGGCTTTGATAATATCAAGCCGAAAAAAATTATTCTGTAAAGTTTCTTAACCAATTCAACAATTACTTCAAGAAAAATAACACAATGGCTGATATAAACCAAAAAATCAGATCGAACAGCGCAAATCTAAGCCTTGATTCTGCCATTATTAATGAAAGCAACGAGAAAGATACTATTAAATACGATTTTGAAGTATCCCCTTATCGTGGACCTGCTGCCGGGAATAACTATTACGGATCGTTCAGTTTTAAAGGTTCAAAATTAACTGGCAAAGGCATAGACTTTATAATACTTGAGAACTTTGACTTTAGTTTTTTAGATATTGACTATAGCAACGCTGATTTATTATTTGCAGAAGCTGTATTTAGAGATGGCAAATTCTTAGGATTAATTGTAAGTAGCGAAGAGTTTTCTTTTGTCTCTGGATTTTTAGATTTATCTGAAACATATTTTACCTATGATATTAACTCTAATTTTGGAGTTGCAGATGTAACATTCTCTTTAAGGCAAGTGACTGATGATAATTTTGAAGCTGTATATATTTCTGAAGCTAGTTTTTTAATGGGAGCATTGAGTTAAATATTGAGACGTTGCTGAATACATGTATGATATTAATCTTAATCTCAAAAATATTGCTACATTTCTTTGAGAGTAGGGAACCCACCCCTAACCCCTCCCAAGAGGGGGATTTGGGAGTAGGGAGTAGGGTTAAAAGAGATAATAGATCTTGGTTTAATACCGAGAATCGTTACAAACATTACTGAACCATTATTATTACTTAATAACTGAAGTCTTCATTGAAATATAGCATTATTTTTGGGAATTGGTATAACTCCCATTCCTCCTGACTCCTGACTCCTCCAATTATATATCTAGTTATTCTTCTTCATCACTTCTAATACTACCGTCTGGCATAATTGTATTATCAAAAATTACCCCATCTAAATCAGCATTTTCTAAATTAGCATTAGTAAAATTAGCATTAGTCAAATCTGATCCATTTAAATCAGCATTCTCTAAATTAGCATTAGTAAAATCCGTATCGATCAAGTCTGTGTCGCTCAAATTTGCACCACTTAAATTGGCATTACTAAAATTAGCAGAATTTATTTCTTGCTCGGATAAATCTATATTACTTAAATCTTTGCCACTCAGATCGCTGCCTTCACTAATAAACATTAATCCTGCTTCATTAGGGTCAATTTCTGATGGTATATCTTGTGGATCTAAGTACCAAGCATTGTGAAAATTAATATTAGTATAGTTAGCTTGACTCCAACCAGACATAGCTTTAATTTGAGCATGACTGAAGTCAGCATTACTCAGATTTGAATCCTGAATATAAACATCATAAAAACTTGTGTGACTGAGATTAGCATTGTTCAAATTACACCCGTCAAAAGTAACTTCACTTAAATCTGCATGACTAATATTTGCATCAGTCAAATTACAGCTATAAAAAGTTGATTGAAAGCCCCCCATTTGAGTTAAATTAGCATTAGTAAAATTGGAATTGTCTATAGTGCTATGGTCATAATTTGTATCTGTTAAATCTGCATTGCTTAAATCTAGATTTTGCCAAGATATTCCTTCTAAGTTAACGTGACTGAGATTAGCATTTCTGAAAGTAGTATTTTCTACTTCTGTACTATCTAACTGAGCATTACTTAAATTAGCATTATCTAAATTGACATTTTGCAATATTGCTCCGCTGAGGTTGACATAGCTGAGATTAATTTCCTCTAGAGAAATATTGCTTAATTCCATATCTTCTAATTCCACACCAGAAAAATCTCTTTCTCCAGCTTGATAACGTTGGATTAATTCATCGCTATTCATATTTTTTTTCTCCGGTAGTAACTGATAAAATAATATTATATAGCAGAAGGGAGAAGGAAGAAGGAAGAAGGAAGAAGCAAGAAGGAAGAGGGAAAAATATTGCTTTGTTTGAGTTTTAAACTTTTAGCAGAAGGAAGAGGGAAGAAGTAAGAAGCAAGAAGGAATAAGGAAAAATATTGCTTTGTCTGAGTTGTAATATTTTGATCTGTCCTAGCTTTCTACCTACGACCTACGACCTAAAACTTACCGAATAATTCAGGTTTAAAGCCTCTCCTTGGCTGTGTCGCGAGCTGTCCCTCTACAAGGAGAAACAAGCGGTCGTTTGCTTTGCAACGCTGGCGCGAAAAGCGCAGCTTCCCGTAGGGTGGGATGATGGGTTTCCTAACCATA
Organism: Okeania sp.; assembly: GCF_983059655.1. Taxonomy (NCBI): domain Bacteria; kingdom Bacillati; phylum Cyanobacteriota; class Cyanophyceae; order Oscillatoriales; family Microcoleaceae; genus Okeania; species Okeania sp. Next base: position 4,879 of record NZ_CEZPJD010000118.1, on the reverse strand, counting down.
TCCAATCGACCAAGAGAAGAAAAATTTTTCATCATTAGTCAATCAATTCCGTTTTCACTCTTGAGGTAATAATTAATTATTAATTATTAATTATTAATTATTAACACCTTCTTCAAAAATAAAAAACAGTGCGTAACGTACCAGTAAAAATCGTACCATTACTCTTTTGATTACTAGGGTCAAAAACAACTTGCAAAACAGGTGAAATCTGAATATTATCATTCACCATATAATTATAAAAAACTTCCAAATTTGTCTGAGTTGAATTACCAATTTCATCCACAACAAAAGGTTGTCCAACTGCAGCCCCCAAGCGATCGCCTTCTTGCAAAACATCTAATCCGGAAATACCTGCCATCCAATAGTTCGGATTGATATCTCCAAAATCTGTATCCTCATAGCTGCTATAACCATAGCGACCAAAAACAGCAAACTTAGCAGAAAAACCCCACTCAAAATTCACTCCCACTGCATCAAAATTGCGAGAAAAAACTTTTCCTCCACTGTAAAGTAAACGTAGACTAAATCTAGATGAAGGATTATATTCAAATTCCACCATTCCTTGATGAAAACCAAATAAACCCCTGGAACCCCTGCCATCAGAATAGAGTAGTGATGTAAACACAGAAACTGGCAAAGGCCCTTGACCATTTTGAGAAGGGTTAGCTGAGTCTGGGGCAATATATAAGGCACGAAGATTAAAAGCACTACCACCAGGATTCCATTCCAATATTGCTCCACCACCGATACCATTTACAGGAAATGCAACGTAGTTATAAACCAGGTTTTCTGTGGAAAAGTCGCGAAAGCTTAAATCGGCGTAACTGTTATTATCTATATAATCCAAAGCTTCTATTAAAGGTCCAATAGATAGAGACAAATTTTCCACAACTTGAAAACTGTAGAAGGCTCTCCCAATACCAAAATCGTCATCTCCTGGGGGGCGTTTGGAGAAATCTAGAATACTACCAAAGTTGGGTTCGAGTACAGCTGTAGCGTTATCAATAAAACCATTACTACCTGTATCAACCCGTATTTTTAATAAGTCTGTACCGCTAAAACTGGTATCAAAATCGAAAACTGCTCGATATAGAAACGTAGCTTGAGGATTTTCGTCTGCAAGCTCTACTCCATTGGGGCCAATGAGGCGATCGCCATCAAAACCTCCAGCATTCACTGCAAAAATTGTCTGACCATTTAATTTAGTGGTAGTGGAAAACTGCTGTGCTTCTAAAGCATCTACTCGATTTTCTAAACCCTCAGTACGTGCTTTCAGGTTAGCTATTTCTACCTGAAAATCTTGTATAAGTCTTTCGATAGCTATCAGGTCATCTTGTTGAATTAATTCTGCTTGATTTTCTGCCAGTAAATTTTCGATGGTTTCCCAACAAGCATTTACAGCTGCTGCAAATTCATATCTGGTGATAGCACGGTTGCCTCGGTAAGTATTGTCAGGATAACCGGAGAGACAGTCGTATCGATGCTTACAGCAAGCTCCGCTAACGCGTAAACTTATTAATGCTTCATAGGCCCAGTCAGTGGGTAAAATATCATCTAGTTGGTAAACAGGTATTTGTTGGGTAATAGAGTCATTAGATTTAGAATTACTAAATTCTTCAGCATACTTTTGAATTTCTCCCATCACCTCCTGTTTTTCTTCTGTTGCCAGAGTCATACGAGTGTTTAAACATAACAAATTGATTAAAATCAAGCTAATAGCAATACAAATTTTACAATTGTCATTTTTTTTATCGATACCATGAATTTTAAATATATGCAAAATCTTTCTCCCTAACAATAGTCTATTATGATGTCAGATTTTATCATTAATACGAGATAATTTAGTCTTGAAAGATGGGATAAATTAGGAAAAAAATATTGTTGGCATTAACAACTTATACGCTGTTGGTAAACAAAAGACTCAGTAGGGTGTGTGACGGTATGCTTACGATTTGTGGAATAATGCCTGGTTTTATACCAATTCCTAAAAGTGGTACTATACTTGCGCAATACTTCAGTTATTAACTAATTAGCAGAAGTAGAATCACTTTTCTGCTAATTTTAGCTAATTTAATATTCATTATTCGGCGTTGGTAATTTTAGGTATGATAACCATGTCCGGATAAGAGCGCGATACAATTCCGTTACCTTTGCACTCCCCGAAAAACTTTCTCCTTCTACTCAGGGTTTCTTCTTTTTTCTTCCCTCCTGACTCCTGTCTCCTGACTCTTGACTCCTAAAAAATTAAGATTAATATCATACACTAATTTACCAACGCCCATTATTCTTATCTTTTCTTCTCCCTGTACGGACGTTGCATGCAACGTCCCTACCTACTCCCTACTCCTCAACAAAATGTAGAAAAGTTTTTGAGACGCACCTCATACTTTGAGAGGCGTGCGTTACATTTCCAAGACTTAGGCAAAATGTCAGATAATACACTATCTGTAGAGGGATATTTCTATTTATACCTACTAGATATGGTGGTTTTGCGTAAGTATTGATTTCATTAATGCACCCTAATGAGCCGATGCAGTGTGTTAGATTGTTGTGGTGGGGGAGGGTTCATCTAAATCTAATTTTGAGCAATTAAGAATAGCGTGGAACCTTCCCCTACTATTGTTTGTTTCACCCCTTGAGGATTGAATATTTATTTGATGAACACTCTCTCATGCTAGCTAAACAGCGAAGCGATCGTTCTCACCTAAATCTTTACATTCGGGATACTACCAAACCTCAAAAACTTTTCTATGTTTTCTTGAGCGGGGGAGTAGAGAAATCATTGCAATTATTTCAAACGTATGTTTTAATTAGGACAAATCAAACGATTGTTTTAAATGTCCATTTTTAGTCAAATTTAATCAAAATCCTATAATCTCTACTTGAGTTAAAACGCAAAGCAATGAAAGATAAAAAATTGCTAGACTCTAAGCCCCATGAAATTAATGGCAAAGTCGAAATCTTCACTGAAAAGATAGAAACTTTACCAATTCAGTCAGAAGTCACTAATTTAAAGCCTAAAGTCAAAGATAGAAAATTTCTTCGGGTTGGCCTGGTGTTACTTACTTTAGGAATAGCTTTTAGCGGTCTAAAATTTATTCAGGAGTGGAATATTTCTGCTAAACCAAACTTAGAAACCACTCTTCCCAATATCCTATCCGTTCCAGCTATCCCAATTAAATTAGTAAATTCCTATTCCGTTTCCCAGAATTACACAGGAATTGTAGAAGCCAAAAGAAGCAGTGAATTAGGTTTTGAACAATCTGGTTTACTCACATCTATATATATAGAAGAAGGAGAAGAAGTAACCAAGGGAACAGCTATCGCTCAACTCGACACTAGCCAAACAAAAGCTCAAAAAGCAGTATTAATAGCACAGAAAGATAGAGCGATCGCCACTCTCAAAGAACTACAAAACGGAGCAAGGCCAGAAGTAATTGCAGCCACCCGTGCATCTCTGGCCCAAGAACAAGCAAAATTACGGGAGTTGCAAACCGGGCCGAGACCAGAAGTAATTGCAGCGACCCGTGCATCCCTACTCCAAGAACAAGCAAAATTACAGGAGTTGCAAACCGGGCCAAGACCAGAAGTAATTGCAGCTACTCGTGCATCTTTACTCCAAGAGCAAGCTAGACTACAAGAGTTGCAAACTGGACCGCGTACTGAAGATATTGAAGCTGCTCGTTCGGGAGTTTTGGACTTAGAAGAACAATTAAATCTCGCTCGCCTTCAGGAAAAACGACGTGAAGAACTTTATACCGAAGGAGCAATTTCTCTAGAGCAGTTTGATGAAGTTTCAACCCAAGCAGATACTTTACAAGCAAGACTGGAACAAGCAAAGAGCGAACTAGAGAAACTGGAAACAGGTACTCGTAGGGAACAAGTAGAAGCTCAACAAGCTAGAGTGCGTCAGGTGCAAAGTCAGTTAGACGAACTTATTGCCGGAACTCGCAGGGAACAAATTGAGGCTCAACAAGCTAGAGTGCGTCAGGTGCAAAGTCAGTTAGACGAACTTATTGCCGGAACTCGCAGGGAACAAATAGAGGCTCAACGAGCTAGAGTGCGTCAGGTGCAAAGTCAGTTAGACGAACTTATTGCTGGAACTCGCAGCGAACAAATAGAGGCTCAACAAGCAGAAATTAGAGGTTTCGAGGCACAAATTTCAGAAATTGATGTTGTTCTGAGAAAGAGTACTCTATTTGCACCTTTTTCGGGTAGTGTTTCAGTCCGACATTTAGACGAAGGAGTTGTGGTTAATGCTGGCCAGGGTGTTGTGCGTTTGGTTGAGAGTGGTGAAAGGAAAGTTAGGGTTGGGGTGCCACCTACGAATACTTCCAGTCTGAGGATTGGTAGTCAGCAGGAGGTTAGGGTGGGAGACAGAATTTATAGTGCAAGAGTGCTGTCGATATTACCAGAAGTAGATTCTATGACTCGGACGCAAACTGCAATTTTGGCACTACCTCAAAGTATTGCTCCTGGCACTGTTGTTCGTCTGGCATTAAATCAGACTTATGATCTGGAAGGATATTGGTTGCCTACATCTGCTTTGGTTTGGGGAGAGCGGGGGTTATTGGCAAGTTATGCTCTTGTACCGCCTTCACAGTCAGATTTGAATTTACCTGCAGGAACTTATCAGACTGAAAAACGAATGGTTGAGGTTTTGCATACGGAGGGAGACCGGAGTTTGGTGCGGGGAGTATTGCAACCGGGAGATTTGGTTGTGACTAATGGAACAAATCAATTAACACCAGGACAGTTTGTGAAGTCAGAAGTTAGGAGTCAGAAGTCAGAAGTTAGATGAAGTGTAGGCTACTTTGTAGGTTGGGTTGACGTAAGGAAACCCAACAAAAAGTTGGGTAAGTCCAGTAATGGTATATAG
>NZ_CEZPJD010000117.1:12405-14546 GCF_983059655.1 Okeania sp. | reverse complement strand
TTCCTTCTTCCTTCTTCCTTCTTCCTTCTTCCTTCTTCCTTCTTCCTTCTTCAAATCTTAAACTTGAGATATTTGATGCCAAATTTTTGCCATACCCCAAAAAATTACTTCCGGTGCATCAATGATAGTTGCACTTAACTCAGGAAAAAGTTTTTTGAAATGAGTTAATAATAAGGTGCGATCGCCTCCTGTGAAGACTATTTTTCCTTGAGGAAATTCTTTTCGCCAGGCAACAATATAACTTTTTATGCCTGCCAATACTGTATATATTACCCCGCTTTGAATGGCTGTTGCTGTTTCTTTTGCCCACCGTGGAGGTAACTCTACTGGTATATCAACCAAAGGTAACATAGCTGTTCCTGCCATCAAAGATGATAATTGCAACCTTAACCCTGGTAAAATAGAGCCTCCCACTATTTTTTTTTGGACATCAGCACCAGTAAAAGTAATTGCTGTACCAGTATCTATTACTAGCACAGGCCAACCAAACCTTGTACCTGCACCCAAAACTGCTAAAGCTCTATCTATTCCCAAGGTAGGATAAAGCCCTTGCAGTGGCAGTTTATCTAAAGTAATCATATCAGACCAAGAATAAGTTTGCCAAAGAGCTGCTTGTTGAGGAACTACTGATGCTATTAATAAAGGCATCTGATTATGGAATTTTATATCCTGAGTTTCTAATGTATTTTTGAGTAGTTTTATTACCGTTGTTTCTCCATGAATATTTCCCTGATTTTCCAATTCTTGAATACGATCTATATCCCAAGTTTTCTGAAGTATTGCACCTACAAAATATCCCCAGTGTAACCGGGTATTTCCAATCATTAAACCGAGCCATTCTTGATTTTCAGACATATAGTTCAACAATTAATAATTAATAATTAATAATTAATAATTACCTCTCCTTTAAAACGGATAGGATTGACTCAAAGGAAAAATTTTCTTTATTTTTCCCTTAAAAGGGGAGGCTTTAAACCACAATTTTTCGGTGAAAAATCCACTTTAAATCATAAATTAAAAGCCTCCATCCCCGTGTCTCCGTGTCTCCGCGTCCCCGTGTCTATCGATAAGGAAGTCCTACATCTAAACCAGAAGTATATATAGCAACTGCTTTGTCTTCCATATTAAAGACTATTTTTATGCCTGTATCATCAGGATTTTTCCATTCATAAGCACCCTTAATTTGATTTTCTGCTTGTGTCTCATCTGATGTAACTTCTTGTTCTCTACCAAGAGTATTATTAACTTGCATTTCCCTTGCTTCTCTAGATTGTACAAAAGCTTCTGAGTCAAATTCAGGGTCTATTTCTCCCTCTGCTCCAAGAATATTTCTTATTTCTCGGTATGTCATTCCTAGCTGCAATCTTTCATATTTTTGTCGTGTAATTGAATAAACTGGTTTGGGTTGATTCCAGAAAGGATTACCAAAATTATAAGTATTCATATTTTTAGTCCTAATAGTAACCACTTTCTGATTAGAATCAAAAATTATACTCATGCTTGTACCATCAGGATTAACCCAATTATATACAACAGTATTAGCATTAGTTAAAGGATTATCTCTTGTTGGTTGTTTTATTCCTTCAGTACCAATAATTTCTCTCACTTCATCATAAGTCATCCCAACTTTAATATTTTCAAAATCTGTACTGGTAACTACAGGAGGTTCTTGATTAACTCCGAAGTTAGTAGCGTTCAAATTTTGAGCAGATAATCGAATCAGTTTATTTTCTGAGTTAAATACTGCAACTATACCTGTATTATCATTATTTAGCCAGCGATATGCTACGCCAAAATTTTCTGTTGTTGGACTATTATATTCTGTATAAACTTCACCTTCTTTCCCCAAGATTTGCTTAACTTCTTGATAGGTCATGCCAATTTTTAAGTTGTTATAATCAGCTCTAGTAATTCGATTAGCTAGAGCAGGCATAAATTGTAGATTCAAGATAGAAATAAAACCACTAATAAATGTTGCCAAGAAAAACTTTTTCATCGTAATTGTCTGAAATTTTGCTATATTTTAATGTAAGTATTGAGCGGTCAAATATCAGCTATCAGCTATAACCGGATAATCAGTAATCAAAAAAACTTTCTTCCTTCTAGCCTTTTCTTCCCTTATGCCTTCCTTAATTTTAATG
>NZ_CEZPJD010000117.1:3166-12305 GCF_983059655.1 Okeania sp. | reverse complement strand
AAAAACTTTCTTCCTTCTAGCCTTTTCTTCCCTTATGCCTTCCTTAATTTTAATGATGATTTTTAAGCATATCAAATTGTTCGGAATTAATCTTACTAGACTCATATAAAGTTTGAGCAATTTCTGTCAAAGTCAATACCGAATAACTCCTATATCCATTTATTTGTAACTTATCTTTTACACCCCGTTCATGGTCAATAAAAACAACAATATCTTCTACTTGCAATCCCACTGATTTAAGTTTATCTGCTCCCTTCATTACACTATTACCGCTAATCATAATATCATCCACAACTACAATTTTTTCCCCTGGTTGAAAATGTCCCTCAATTAATCTACCAGTACCATGAGCTTTCACCTCTTTCCGAGGAAATATCATCGGACGTTCTAGACGCAAAGCTAAACCCGTAGCAGTGGGTAATGAACCATAAGGAATACCTGCTATTCTATCAAATTCCAAATCTTTGAGAATCTCTGCATAAGCAGTAACTATTTTATGGAATATTTGAGGAATAGAAATGATTTTTCGTAAGTCTATATAATAAGGAAAAGTCGCCCCTGATGCTTGTACATGGTCGCCAAAAATAATACAGCCAATATCGTAAAGTTGTAAGATTAAATCCCGATGTGGTTCATGCTTTAAAAAACAAACATCTGGCAACCATAATTCACAGGTCGGACTACCTTCAACTACCTGTAGACGTTGTTCATTAATCCTATCTCTTAAGGTTTCAATTTCTTGATTAGGATGTGCTGTACCAAATAATTTTGATGGAATTGGTAATAATAATCCTTCACCATTAATATTCAAACCAGCAGCTAAAAGTTGAGTTAATTCTTCAGGATTAGCAATATCATTTTCTTCCGCTATATCTCCCTGAATTAATATTAGTCTTTCTGGAGCAATTTTTCTGATTCTAGCGAGAATATCCGGCATTACTCCTACTTCTAAACCTAACTGTTCAATACTTCCCCAACTTTGAGCTTCTTCTATTAATTTGAGATAAAGAGGTTGCTCTTGATTTGGGTATTCTTGTAATACTGCTGCAGAAGAATTTGCTGTAGCACAAAGTAGAAAAACTGTTTTACCTGGATAAAGTAAAAAAGGTGCAACTAAATCGAGACCAGTGTAAGGTGAAATTGTACAAGCATCTACTTGTAAATCTTGAAAAATAGTCTTCGCAAATACTGTACTTGTATTAAGGTCCCCGTGTTTCACATCTAAAATAATTGGAATTTCAGAAGGAATAGTTTTTATGGTTTGCTGAAGTAGTTCTAAACCGGGTATCCCCAAAGATTGATAATAGCCTAGAGAAAGTTTATAAGCACATACATATTTTTCGGTTTCAGTTATTAAAAAATAGAGCCACTCACTCCAATATTGAATTAATTCTTGATTATCTTTTTCTGGAGGGTTGGCAAATAAATATTTTGCTGGAATATTTTGGTGGGCAACTTCTTTAGGTAGACTTTCTGGGTCTGGATCTAATTCGAGATAAAGTAAACTTTGATTCCGTTCTATACTGTTTAGTAGTTTGTCGAAAAAGTTCATAATGGTTTATTCTGACTCCGAGTGCTGTAATTATTTAAAATTATAGTAAGCAAACAGCTGTCAGCTATCAGCATTTCAGCTATTATTTTTAATTTTGGATAAAAGCTTTACTAATTGAGGCAGAATTTATACTTACTACTACCAAAGTCGGCTTTAAAGTCTATATTCATTTAAACCTCCTCATAAGAGCTGAGAGCTGACAGCTAATAGCTGAATGCTTACAAATTATATGATAATTTATTACTTAATTTATACAAGGTATTATTAAAATTTAGGTACTTAGTGAGCAAGGCTCCTACTATGGCCTATATCTTAACAGTTAATCAATAATAATCTATGGAGGAAATCTCTATTTTGCAAGCTAAGGAGATAAAGGCACAATTAAAATCTTTGATTCAAGAAGCATCTTCAGTAGATTCAGATTTGGCAAAAAGATTAAATGAAGTAAATCAATGGATTAAACATTTAAAACCTGGTACTCTGACAACTAAAAAATTTGTGATGCTTTTTTTGAAACAGCTTATTAAAGATTCTCAAATTTTCCTAATTCTTAAATCTATCCCAAAGGAAATTGAGCGAGAATTTTACTATGGTCAAATGACTCCTACAGAACAATATTGGTATAAAGAATTATTCCCAAAATGGCTACAAGAAAAAGACCCTAAATTTTATATTTGGAAACAAAAACTAATGTCAGGAAAGTTTACTCAGGAAGATAGGGAAATAATTCAGGCGATCGCTAATCAAATTGAACTTAATCAAGGCACAGCTTTACAACGCTATATTTTTGATTTGTCAATGGCAACAGATATTATTGTTAGTGGTAGTCAAGAGAAACCCTTATGTATTCAACTTACAAGTTTATCTAAAAAATTTGCTAAAGATAAAGCAGAAAAGTGGCAAGATACTCTAGTATTTTGGGAAATTGACAGAGGACTTTTTTTAAGCTATAATCCAGGGAAAAAAGATTTTAAAAATGAATTAGTCAAAACCATATTAGATAACAGCGACAATCTCCAGAAAGGTAATTATTTAAAGTGTAGTTTGTAACTGAATGTAGATCGACGGAGGAAAAATATTAAGATTATGGTGACAAACAAAAAAAATTCTCCCGAAGAGAAATTAACAGAGTTTACTAAACTATTAGAATCAGCTCGAAAATTACAAGATGATATTTTAAATTATGGCTTAGATGCAGCAGACCTTTATGTGGAAGATATTGATGGAGATTGGTTAGAAAATTGGGATGATAATACTTATGTTGACTCTATAGTTTTTCTGCTCGAAAGTAATGACTTAGTAGCAGTAAAAGTGAGGGAAAGATTAAAAGAAAAATCTACACCAGAAATTGCTTCAGAGTTAGAAAAAATGTGGCAAATTTCTGACGAGTATGACCGTCTTTTTGCTGTAAAAAAATTATTGGCTGGTGGTGTTAGTGTCGGTAGTAATAACCGAGATATAAGCGATAAAAATGAAGATGATGGAATTGAACTTTTGGAGTTAGCTGAAGAATTGCTAGAGAAATTAGATAATATTTTTGAGGAACAGGAATAATGGAGAATAAGTAATAAGAGAATTGAAGCGATATAGCTGCCGCCACCATCCTCCGCCAACGCTCTTTCCCAATTACTTCTCACCAAAGGATAGTTCATATCCAGTTCTGCGTTAAAATGCTAAAAAATTACTTGTCAGCTTATGTCAAATCATACTATTATTCTGCCCGAAGAAACTTACAAAGCTCTCTTGGAGGTTGCTAGAGAACATGATATAACTCCTGAAAATTGGATTGCTGCCCAATTATCTAAACAGCGAGTTCAGCCGAATACTACCCCAACAGCAGAAACACTTTTGTCGGAGCTAACAGCAGATTTAATTGGTGCTATTGATAGTCAAGCAGAACCTCGTTATCAGTCTCAGAAAACTCATTTTGGAGAACAGCTTGCTAAAAAACTCTCTAAACAAGGAATCCGACGACCGTGATTTTAATTGATACCGGATCTCTAATTGCTCTCATCAACATAAGCGAGTAGTTTGACAATTATTGACATTGATTGAGATGGATTTAATTTACCTAGATTATAACTGTTTTCAAAGGGGGTTTGACGACCCACAACAAACAAGAATCCAGATGGAAGCTTTAGCCTGTCAGGAGCTATTTATCAGGGCAGAAGCGGGAAGTATAAAGTTAGTGTGGTCTTTTATGCACTTAGATGAAACTAATCTTTGTCCTTTTCCAGATAGAAAATATGCTATTTTGGGAATGGCAAGTCTTTGCCAAGTAAGGCTAGGACCTACAGAAGATATTTTGCAATTAGCTAAGTCGTTTCAGACTACAGCTAATCTTTCATCAAAAGATGCTCTTCATCTAGCTTGCGCTGTTGAGGTTAAGGCAGATTTATTTTTAACTTGCGATGACGATTTGAGAAAAAAAGGGCAAAATTTGAACCTAATAATAAAGGTTTTAAATCCCATAAATTATATTACAAAGGAGGCAAATTAATGGAAAATGTTCGGGTGATGGATGATACGGAAATTAGAGTTAAAGGTATGGAGGCTTTGTACAAGTCTCTTGGAGTTGCTGGAGCTTTACGGTTTCTGAGCTTGCTGCATCGAGAACAAACTGATTATGTAGATGTTTCTAAGAGAGTTTATCGGGAACAAACTATTGATGAGATTTTTGCCAGGGCAGGGCAAAACTGGCAAGGGTAATGGGGGCGATCGCTCCTTTGTTTGATAAAAAAACAAAAATCCAAGGAGTTAAGCTAGTTGATTGAAGCTTATTTTCAGGAAATACGCAGTTTGCTCGAATCTATATCATCAGTCTCAGAAAACTTATTTTGGAGAACAGCTTGCTAAAAAACTCTCTAAACAAGGAATCCAAAATACAGCAGTTAAACCTAGTTTTCTATAGTCAACAACGAGCGATTTTTGTGCTATAAACTAACAATAATATCGTGCTATAATTCTAATCATACTTATTAAGTTATAAGGTGAAGCACAATGGTTTTAACTGCCCAACAATTAGAGGCAATAATGCCGGATGCTACTCAACTAGAAAGCGACGAACCCGAAATGGAAAGCTCTCAACATTATATGCAACTGATGTTGCTAGTTATTTGTCTGGAATGGTTGTGGCGCGATCAAAATGATTATTTTATTGGTGCTAGTTTGAGTATTTTTTACAGTCGCCAGCAGCTAAAAAATAGGGAATTTGGGGGTCCTGACTTTTTCTTGGTTAAACAAACTGAAAAGCGACCTCGGAAGTCATGGGTAGTTTGGGAGGAAAACGGTAAATATCCTAACTTAATTATCGAGTTATTATCAGACTCTACTGCTAGAGTCGATCGCAACTTAAAAAAAAATTTATATCAAGATAATTTCCGCACCCCAGAATATTTTTGGTTTGACCCCGAAACCTTGGAATTTATGGGATTTCGTTTAGACAAAAATCGCTATCAAGAAATTCAACCGAATAACCAAGGTTGGCGTTGGAGTGAAGAATTAGAATTATACTTAGGAGTAGATGGAGGTCAATTGCGTTACTTCACTGCTAACGGCGAACGAGTTCCGACTCCTCAGGAAGCAGCGATAGAAGAACAATTGCTAGTTCAAGAGGCTCAATCGCAAGTTCAACAAGAACGAGAACGAGCGGAACGCTTGGCTCAACGTTTGCGAGAACTGGGTATTAACCCCGACGAGTAATATTAAGTCCTTATGTAGGGGCGAATGGCTATTCGTCCTCTATAGGGTTTTGGTTAGGACGTGAGGCGATCGCTCTGAAAAGCACTGTTAATATCAATTTCTGGGTTAAAATGCTAAAAATTTACTATTTTATTCAACTATAAGTTTATCAAAAATTATGGCAAAAGGGTTTGGGGTGCCAAAGGGTAAAAAGGTATCTAAACGGCAAAAAGCTTATTTAAAGTTGATTGAAAAATTGCTGAATTGTCCGAGGGGTAAAGAAGAAAAAGTTTTAAGGGATAACCAAGATTTAATAGATGTTGGTTTAGTTAAGACAATGACAATAATGGCTACGAAATTTGCTGAATCAGGAGAGAGAAAATCTGCCAATTTTTTAATGGGTATTGCTAAGTATTTATATGAAGAATTAGAATTATCAAACAACTTTTTAAATTCCAGTAGCGCTACAAAAAATATCTCTGGCATGGCAGAAAAAGAATATTTTGAGAAGTTTTTGTTTCAGATGTTGTCAATGACTGTAGCAAGCAATGGCAACCCCAAAGCTACACACCCAATTTTACAAACTTATCTAGAGCAAGACCAGGATTTTATTCCCAAGTTTTGCAGTTGGATAATGAAAAAAATGTCAGAGGCAACTCCGGAAGAAGCTATAGGTTATGCTAGCGTTTTTAGTTTTTTAGGAAATGGAATTTCGGGATTTTCTTTGGGCAATATTGCCGATAATTTAGAAGCAGCGATCGCTTGTTTTCAGGTGGCTTTGTCAATTGCAGAACAATATGAATATGCTGACTTCACAGGAGCATTAAAACCTACAACATTACATTTATTAGCCATTGCTTACTGTAAGAGAATTACAGGAGATGAAGCTGAAAATATAGAGTTAGCAATAGGTAAATTTGAAGAAGCATTGCAGTTAATTACTCGTGAAACTGAACCGGAACTTTGGGGGCAAATTCATAACAGTTTAGGTCTTGCATATCGGGATAGAATTTGGGGAGATAAAACAGAAAATTTAGAGTTATCAATAGCCTATTATGAAAAGGCTTTACAAGTTCGTACTCGTGAGGAATATCCTGAAAAATGGGCACAGACTCAAATGAATTTAGCAGTTGCTTATCGTCACCGAATTCAGGGCGACAAAGCAGAAAATTTAGAACTAGCAATAGCAGCAAATCAAGCAGCTTTACAAGTTTATAGTCATCAAAAATTTGCTGTTGACTGGGGTGACGTTCATCTCAATTTAGGTAATGTTTACCTTCACCGAATTGTAGGTGATAAATCAGAGAATTTAAACTTGGCTATTGCCTCCTATAAAAATGCTTTGCGAGTTATTACTAAAAATAGATTTCCCCAGAAGTGGGCAATGGCAAAAATGAACTTGGGTAATGCTTATAGAGATAGTCAGATAAATGAAGCTCTTGCTTGTTATCGAGCAGCATTTGAAATATTTACCCCTACTAATTTTCCCCAAGAATGTTTTAGAAATGGCTACAATATGGGGAATGCAGCCTTTTTTGCTGAGTTATGGCCAGAAGCAATAGAAGGATTTGCTGCTGCTGTTGAAGGGATCGAACAAATTCTCAATCGGGCAGAGTCAGAAGCTCGCCGTCAGGAGATTCAAGCAGAAGCTATTGATGTATATGAAAAGTTAGTAACTGCTTGTGTTAAAAATGGTGAGCTAGATTTGGCAAAGGAATATGCAGCTCGTTCGGGTTCGGTTCGCCTGGTTAATAAATTTGCCAATAACGACCAAGATTTAGATTTAGACAAAGAGACTGTAGATTTCTGTATTCAGGTATTGACAAACAGTTTTCAAGGTGATGAAGCATTATATCCGTTACTAGAAGCAAACTTAGACAAACTTGATGATAAATTTGCGATAGTTTTGCGTCGTTTAGGAGAGCATATTAAATCTCAAATCAAACCAGAGCAAGTTGTCGAATTATCTAATTTGGGGATAGCTTTGCGGGAGCTAGGAGAGCGTAATTTGTTGAATACACCGGAATCTTTACTAGAAACAGAGCAAAAATTATTAATAGATTCCTCAATAAGGATATTGCTGGGTTTGCAGATTTTTAGTCTACTGATTTTGGAGTTTACTAAGGGTAACAGAAGTACAAACATTGAGATTGCTATTGTTGGTTATGAAGTATTGGAAAATATTTTTACCCGCGAAATATCTCCTCTGCATTGGGCAGTATTTCAAGGAGACCTGGGTATTGCCTACAACAATAGATTTCGTGGCGATCGCCAATCGAACTTAGAAAAAGCTATTGCTTGTTGTCAAAATGCTTTGCAAGTCTTAACCCCAGAATCAGAACCCAAAATTTGGGGTTCAATTCAAACTAACCTCGCGATTTACTACTCCGACAGGATCAAAGGCGATCGCTCCGAAAACCAAAAAAAAGCAGTTACTTATTACGAAGAAGTATTAAAAATATGCACCCGCGACAAATTTCCCGAACAGTGGGGAAATGCCATGAGAAATCTAGGTACAATTTATCTAGAAAAAGTTAGCGGAAATCCTGTCGAGAATTTAGAGAAAGCTATTTCTTACTATAAACAAGCAGCTCAAGTCTTAACTATTGAGGAATTTCCCACAGATTGGGGTGCTATTCAAGAAAGTTTAGGTCTAGCTTACCACAATAGAATTAAAGGAGATAATTTAGATAACCTCGAACAAGCAATGAAATATTGCCAAGCTGCACTAAAAGTTCGCACCCGCGAGGATTTTCCCAAAGATTGGGTCAGAACTTTATGTCTACTGGGCAACATCTACAAAACTATCAATTCTTCAGACAGTATAGAGCGAGCTATTCAATGCCATCAAACTGCACTAGAAGTAGCTGCTATAGAAGGAATGCCTATGGAATGGGCAATGCTTCATCTTAATTTAGGTGTAGCTTATAGCGATCGCTCTCAAGGAGACAAGATATCTAATATCAAGAGCGAAATCAACCATTACAAAGCTGCCTTACAAGTTTATACTCCCAGATCGTATCCTCAACAGTGGGCAAGTTTGCAAAACAACATCGGTCTTTGCTACGCCAGAGTAGGGGAAACTGAAACAGAAATTCGACACTTACAACTATCCCTAGAAGTTTGTACTCGTGAGACATTCCCTCAAGATTGGGCAAGTACCCAATACAACCTTGGTCTTGCCTATCGTAGATTAGGAGCTATAATAGAAGCAATTAACTCTTTCAATTTGTCCCTAGAAATTTTTACACCTAATACCTTTCCAGTAGATTGTTTTGACTCTGGGCGTAGTTTAGGAGATTTGGAATTTGACAGGAAGCGGTGGGAAGAAGCAATTAAAGCTTATGAGCTTGCCATTGAAGCAGTAGAAATCGGTCGCAGTTGGACAGTTTCTGAATATCGTCGCCAAAAAATAATGGAAAACGTTATTGATGTTTATTTTAATATGGTGCAAACTTGCATCAACGCAGGCAACTTAGAAAAAGCTCTCGAATATGCTGAACGCTCTAAGTCAAAACGCCTGGTAGACTTGATGGCAAGTAACGACCTCAGTCAAGGTGGCGAAATTTCTCCAGAAGTTCAGGAGTTACTACAGCAGTATGACTACCTGCAACAACAAATCGACCAACAACACCATCAAAAGAGTTCCGATAATGACCGAACCATAACAGAAGTAGGAAGTATAAGTAATCAAAGAGCATCTCTCAACGCCTACAACGAAAACGTCGCCCACCTAGAATTTCAAAAACAAAAAATCTGGGAACAACTCAGACAACTTGACCCAGTTTTAGCAGGAGAAATTCAGGTAACTACCCCAGACATTCCTGCCATGCAGAAACTTATCGACAAACCTACTACCGCCATCCTCAGTTTTTACAACACTGCCGACAATACCTATATATTTGT
>NZ_CEZPJD010000117.1:0-3066 GCF_983059655.1 Okeania sp. | reverse complement strand
CTACTACCGCCATCCTCAGTTTTTACAACACTGCCGACAATACCTATATATTTGTTTTGCGCCAAAACCAAATTTCTATTCATACCTGCTCCCAACAAGGCATCGAAATACTGCAACGCTGGATTTATGAAAATTGGTTATTGCCTTATCTACCAGGCGAGAATGAAACTAAAAAACAAAAAGAAGAAAGACAGTCGAAATGGTACGACCAAATGAATTCTATTTTGGCAGAAATAGGGGAAAGACTCCAGCTCGATCGCCTCATGGCAAGACATCTCAACGATATCGAAGAACTAATTCTCATTCCCCATCTATTTCTACATCTAATTCCCTTTGCAGCTATTCCCATTTTTGTACCAACGTTGGATCGGACGTTGCATGCAACGTCCCTACAAACCATGGATGGCAAGTCCCCAAAAACCCTGGATATAACGTCCCTACTGGGAAATAAATTTATCATTCGCTACGCTCCCAGTTGCCAAATTCTAGAATTCTGTCATCAGCGAGGAGAAGTGAAAACCACAACATGGCAATATGGCACCGTTGAAAATGCAGAAGATAATCTCCCCTTTGCAGATTTTGAGGGAGAGCAAATTTCCCAACTGTTTAATATCCCGGAAACTAACCGCCTCCGAGGCAAAACTCAAGCAACTCGCTCCAATTACCAGCAGTTAGCAAATACAGTTCAACTTCTTCATTCCTGTCATCATGCCTCATCTCGTCTCGATAACCCACTGGAGTCAGTGTTAAAGTTGAGCGACGGGAATATTACCTTGGGGCAGTTGATGAGTCCAGGGTGGCGTTTGCCAAATTTGTCCGATGTTTTTCTTTCCTGCTGTGAGACTGGTTTAGGTACTCCACAGATAACAGATGATATTCTCACCTTGGCAACTGGGTTTTTATGTGCGGGTGCGAGGAGTGTAATTAATACTTTGTGGTCAGTTGATGACTTGGCGACGGCGTTGGTGGCAATATTTTATTATCAGGAACGGAAAATTGGTAAAAGTCGCCCTCAAGCTTTATGGGAAGCACAGATGAAATTACGGGAAATGACAAAACAGGAAGTTAAAAAATTATTGCCACCAGTAAAAGAAAAACGAGCAGAAGTAAAGGATAAGCGAGACCAATATCCAGAAAATTCACCGGAGTATCAGGAATGGCATCGCCAGTATTGTCAGTATAGTTCAGTGTACAGCAAAATTCTCGATATCCAAAATGAAAATCCTTTCTTTCATCCTCGTTATTGGGCAGCTTTTACTGCTCAAGGTTTATAAAGGAAGAAGGAAAATCTTAACATAAGGTAGATATTTCCCTAGCTTTTACCAAAAAAGTGGGTCTAAAGCCTCGCCCATAAGCGGGCAACTTTTTATCCGGACATGATATAATATAAAACTTTGTATACTATGACCAAAAAATAAGGTCAATAGCTTCCCCTTTTGAGGGGATGAAAACAATAAACTTAAGTATTTCAAGCCTCCTAATACAACTGGAGGAACTGATAACTGATAACTGATAACTGATAACTGAAATGACCACAACTCCCCGTCGCTATCACATTACCACTTTCGGCTGTCAAATGAACAAAGCTGACTCCGAACGCATGGCAGGTATCCTAGATAATATGGGCCTCATTTCCTCAGATGACCCCAACGAAGCCAACATCATTCTATACAACACCTGCACCATTCGCGACAATGCCGAACAAAAAGTTTACTCCTATCTAGGTAGACAAGCAAAACGCAAACATCAACAACCAGACCTCACCCTCATTATTGCCGGATGTGTTGCTCAACAGGAAGGGGAAGCACTCCTGCGACGAGTACCCGAACTAGACTTAGTTATGGGGCCTCAGCACGCTAATCGTTTGCAAGACTTATTAGAGCAAGTATTTAATGGCAACCAAGTAGTTGCAACCGAACCCATTCATATTGTGGAAGATATTACCAAACCCAGACGGGATAGCAAAGTCACTGCTTGGGTAAATATAATTTACGGTTGTAACGAACATTGCACCTATTGTGTTGTTCCTGGTGTCAGAGGTAGAGAACAGTCTCGCTATCCTGAAGCTATTCGTGCTGAAATGGAAGAGTTGGGGCGACAAGGTTATCCAGAAATAACATTGTTAGGGCAAAATATTGATGCTTATGGACGGGACTTACCGGGGGTAACAGCAGAAGGGCGCAATAAACACACATTCACAGATTTACTTTACTATGTGCATGATGTACCAGGTGTTGAACGTATTCGCTTTGCCACAAGTCACCCCCGCTATTTCACAGAACGTTTAATTAGAGCTTGTGCTGAATTGCCCAAGGTTTGCGAACATTTTCATATTCCCTTTCAGTCTGGAGATAATGAATTATTGAAGGCAATGGCAAGAGGTTACACCCATGAGAAATATCGCCGAATTATTGATAAAATTCGGGAACTGATGCCAGATGCTTCTATTAGTGCTGACGCAATAGTAGGTTTTCCCGGAGAAACTGAGGCACAATTTGAGAATACGCTAAAGTTGGTGGAGGATATTGGGTTCGATCTGTTGAATACTGCTGCATATTCTCCCAGACCAGGAACTCCAGCAGCTTTATGGGAAAATCAACTGAGTGAGGAGGTGAAGGCAGATAGACTGCAACGGTTGAATCATTTGGTGGGAGTAAAAGCTGCAGAGCGATCGCAACGTTATATGGGTCGTACTGAAGAAATTTTGGTTGAAGGTACTAACCATAAAAATGCTGCTCAAGTTATGGGCCGTACCCGTGGCAACCGTCTGACATTTTTTGAGGGGGATATTAATGAGTTGAAGGGTAAGTTAGTCAAGGTGAAAATTACTGAAGTGCGTCCTTTTAGTTTGACTGGAGAAGTCAAGCAGTTGGTAAAAGTTTAGTGTAGTAGGGAAGTGGGGGAAATGGGAGTATTTTTCGATGGTGGTGCATTTTCACTGGTTGTTTATTGTCATTATTTTTGTGACAATCACAGTGGGAGCATCTTGCTCCCATGCTAGGCATTCCTTATTTTCTAGCTATGTATATTGCTGCTTTTGTTGAGCAATCCAATCAAGAATTAAAT
>NZ_CEZPJD010000116.1:0-14664 GCF_983059655.1 Okeania sp. | reverse complement strand
TAAGGAGGGTAGCGATCGCTACTGTAGCAGCAGTAGCAGTGCCAGTAGTAGCTGTTGTGGCATTTGAAAGTTACCATCAAGAGAGAAAAAATCTCTACATACTCAAAATCTAACTTCAAATACCTAATCTTTGATACACATCATCCAAATGTTTTAAATGATGTTTCGGGTCAAAACAAGCTGCAATCTCTGCCTCAGATAACTTACTTTTAATTTCTTCATTTTTGCAGATTAAATCCTGAAAATTACCATTAGGTTGATTCCAAGCTTGATGGGCGCAAGACTGAACAATTTGATAAGCATCCTCTCGAATCATGCCTTTTTCTACTAAAGCCAAAAGCACTCGCTGACTAAAAATTACCCCTCCATAAACATTCATATTTCGCTTCATGTTTTCTGGGTAAACTAACAAATTTTTGACTAAATTAGTAGTTTCTTTCAGCATAAAATGAGTTAAAATGCAAGCATCTGGCAAAATAACCCTTTCAACGGAACTATGGGAAATATCCCGTTCGTGCCATAGAGCAACATTTTCCAAAGCAGCAACAGCATGACCCCGCACAATTCTCGCCATTCCCGTTAACCTTTCCGAACGAATGGGGTTACGTTTGTGAGGCATGGCACTCGAGCCTTTTTGACCCTTAGAAAAATATTCCTCAACCTCTAAAACATCAGTACGCTGAAGGTTACGAATTTCCACAGCAAAACGTTCTATAGAAGCAGTCAGCAACGCTAAAGTTTGCACATACTCAGCATGGCGATCGCGTGAAATTACTTGAGTAGATGCAGTATCTGGTTGAAGTCCGATTTTTTGACAAGCGATAGCTTCAACTCGTGGGTCAATATTTGCATAAGTTCCCACTGCTCCAGAAATCTTACCCACAGCAATATTATCGCGCATTTTTACTAATCTCTGGCGGTTTCGACAAACCTCTGCCAACCATCCTGCCAACTTAAAACCAAAAGTCATAGGTTCCGCATGAATACCGTGGGAACGACCCACCATCACAGTTTCCCGATGCTGTTGTGCTTGATAACGAATTGCTTGCCCCAACTCTTCAACACATGACAACAACAGATCAAGACTTGCAACCATCTGTAATCCTAATGCAGTATCCAAAACATCGGAACTTGTTAAACCTAGATGAATATATCGCCCAACATCACCAACATATTCATTCACATTTGTCAAGAAAGCAATCACATCATGGCGGACTTCTGCCTCAATTTCCAGAACCCGCTTTGGGTCAAAATTAGCCTTGGCCTTGATTTCTTCTACAGCCTCAGTAGGTATATAACCAAGTTCTGCCTGAGCTTCACAGACAGCTATTTCTACTTGTAACCAAGTTTTTAGCTTGGCATTCTCAGTCCAAAGTTCACCCATTTCGGGCAAGGTGTAACGTTCAATCACACTCTATATAAAACAAAAACGACCGTTACATTGTATAGCAGGGAACAGGGAACTTTCATTAATTGATAATGGATAATGAATAATGGATAATTACCTCTTTAACAATGGATAATGGATAATGAAAAGAAGCATTTCAGCTTTTCCTGCGGAATGCTGCGCAAACAGCTTTCAGCAAATTTTTTCTTGAGATGCCCTCGTTTGCAGAGCATTCCGGAAATACGTTGTACTATGTAAGTGCTAATTCTGATATTTACTTCTCCCTCACTCCTCCACTCCCCCCACTCCCTACACTCCCCACACTCCCCCACTCCCTAACTCCTCCACTCCCCCTACTCCCTCACTCCCCACACTCCCTCATTTCAATCAATCAAAATATCTTCCTGAGATTCTTGAGAATCATGTAACCAGTTTAAATCTGGCATTTCATCAAGAGCTTGCTTGATAGACTCCTCCCATAACTTTCGCACTTTAGCTAAGTAAGGATCGCCCAGACGCATTTGCAGACGATGCTGAATTTGAAAACTATCCTTTTCATACATTACCAAATTAATCGGAGGTCCCACAGAAAGATTAGATTTCATTGTCGAATCTAGAGAAACTAAAGCACATTTAGCAGCAGCTTCTAAAGAAGTAGAAAAACTTAAAGCACGGTCTAAAATTGGTTTGCCATACTTCGTCTCACCTATTTGTAAAAAAGGTGTTTCTTTTGTCGCACAGATACAATTCCCTTGAGAATAAATCAAAAATAATTCAGGATCTTGTCCTTTAATTTGACCGCCCAGTAAAATACTACATCCAGTGTCAATTCGATCCTTTTGTAGCCAAGAGCGGTCTTTTTCTTGAATCTCTCGAATTTTACCTCCAATGTAGCGAGCAATTTCGTAAAGGGTAGGAATAGTATGAAGATTAGTATCCTCAGATATCTTGAAGTCTTTTTTTAATTCAGTGATTACTCCTTGAGTAATTGACAAATTTCCAGAAGTGCTGATGAGGATAACCCGCTCTCCAGTCAGAGAAAAATCAAATAGCTTCAGGTAAGTGGAAATATAGTCTACTCCCGCATTAGTACGAGAGTCAGAGGCCATTACAATACCAGATTCAGTAATAATACCAAGGCAATAAGTCATATATTAAGTCACTCAACCGTTTCGCAGAAGCCAAAAACGAGTATGTAATTCTGAGGAAACTTTTCGGTGCAGAAATGCTACGCAAACAGAATGTAAATACATACTCAATAAAGTCAAAAGCCAAAAATTAAAAGTCAAAAGTTAAAAGTTCAAAAAATATACTTTATATACTCTGTCTTTTTTTTACTTTGTTAAGTATTTTTGCAAAATTTTTCTGATTTTGTTGTGCAGGATGCAATTTTTTTAAGGATTTATCAGTAATCTCTTATAATTAATCAACTTATTTAAGTAATTAAACTCATTCATCCGAAAAATCATGCTTTAGGTATAGTCATAATGCCTCATGCAATGTTAACATTCTTAACATAGTATTGAGTAGTGTAAAGGCCATAGTAATTATCTCAAGAGATAGGAAACAAAAAAGCTCTACTTTAGCACCAACCGCCAGAAGCCCCGCGCTATATCTTTCCGGATTAGCAAAAGGATAAATGGTGGGCCAAATGCTAGTAAAATAAATGATGTAGGTAAAGTTATTTTAAGAGCTAACCGCCGCCTACAAAAAGAACCTAGGTAACTGAAGGTAGGGGGTTTTACAAGGAATTGTGATTCAAAATACAGCTTGATCGTTATGTAAAACTTTCACCGAATGTAGGTAGAGCGAAAAATTAATCTCTACTCCTTCTCCGGTGGGTCAGCACGGGGAAGTAAAACCAAAGCTTGTGAAATGTCCGACGGGTTGCCGGGAGTCAACGAGAAGCTCGTGCTATGGCTCGCAAGAGTTTAGTGACGGGAGCTGTCACTTAAGACATAATCTAAATTCTCAAAAAATAGTAAAACTTCTTTTATTGTCCATAAATTCTTACAAACTAGAATCAAAAAACAAAATAGAATTCAGTTTTTTGACCATATCTAAAATCTCAGAAATCTCAAACCTATAACTTAGGATTCCTGTAGGCCAAATAAAATAATAAATGGCCATAAAACAAATTTATTAAAAAAAAATCCAAGGAAAACGTAATACCCGCCCGTTTTTCTTGCTAACTCAAATCAGGGCAATTCAAACCCTACCAGTAGATATATCTAGCGGGAGAAAAGTTATGAAGATCAAAACCTCAGATACCGATTCTGTACGCACTTACCTCAGAGAAATTGGTCGTGTACCTCTATTAACACATGAAGAAGAAATTCTTTATGGAAAACAAGTCCAACGCTTGACAACTTTGCAAGAAGTAAATCAGACTCTCGCTGAAAGTTTAGGCCATGAACCAACAATAGCAGAATGGGCTGAGGCAACAAACTTATCTAGCCGTGAGTTGCAGCGAACTATTCGTGAGGGTGAAAGAGCCAAACGAAAAATGGTGGAGGCTAATCTACGATTGGTAGTATCTGTTGCTAAAAAGTATATCAAACGAAATGTAGATTTGCTTGACTTAATTCAGGAAGGCACTATCGGTATGCAGAGAGGGGTAGAAAAGTTTGACCCTACCAAAGGCTATAGATTTTCCACTTATGCTTATTGGTGGATTCGCCAGGCTATAACTAGGGCCATAGCAGAAAAAGGTCGTACAATTCGGTTGCCGATCCACATTACAGAGAAGTTGAATAAGATAAAAAAAGCCCAACGCCAACTAACTCAAGAGTTAGGACGTTCTGCCACTACTCATGAACTAGCAGAAGAACTAGGTTTCACTACAAAACAAATTCGTGAATGTTTGGAACGCGCTCGCTTACCTCTTTCACTGGATTTACGAGTAGGGGACAATCAAGATACGGAGTTAGGAGACCTACTTGAAGATACGGGAGCTTCTCCAGAAGATTATGCTCTCCAATCCTCCATGCGTACCGATCTAGAATCAATTATGACTGACCTGACTCCCCAACAAAAGCAAGTTTTGGCATTAAGATTTGGCTTGGAGGATGGCCAAAGTATGACTCTCTCAAAAATTGGCGATCGCTTGAATATTAGTCGTGAAAGAGTAAGACAAATAGAGAGAGAAGCTCTGAGTAAACTTCGTAAAAGAAAACAAGATATGAATGATTATTTAGCTAGTTGAATTTTCTGGCGGTAAGCCCCTCGCTGTAATATTCGATTCAGCGCCATACAGGAGGGCCAGAGCATAGAATACTAATGAATACCGGGGGAGAACATCACATCTGTATAGGCTGTAATTCCTCTGTGGGTTAAAAAAATTCCGTGTTGTTGTTCAAGGGTAGCGCTGGGAATAGAATAAAAGGCAGAGGAAATAAAATAATTTTTCTCTGCTTTAGGATTTTCCGCTTTTAAATCAATTTTTAGCAGTCTACTGGTATAGTTTGTGTAAAAACTGGGTAAATATCTACTTTTTCTTTCTTTTAAATCTTCTTTCTTAGCTAAACTTTATAATCTGCTTTTACCGGACTTAAGCTCGATGGACATTAAAGATTTCAAAATGTATACACTAATATAAATATTACATCTCTATAAAGCCTATCAAAATAATACTAGAATTTTCTTCCAACCCATACATAGCTAAGATTCTACCTATTGTAATTTTTTAAATATATTTAATCATAGCTTAACATAATAGATATTGGAAATATAGCAGTTGAAACAAAGGCCACGTAAAGTTCAAGAATCTAAAACTTAGACCAGGTAAGACTTTTCCTTCTGCCTTCTGCTATACCTGAAATAATAATTTCGGTTATATCTACTTTAATATGACCATTATGCTGTTACATTAGTTTATAGGAATTGACTTCTCACCCGACTAAAAGTACGGGTGATTCTAAGCAGTTGTTCCGAATCGGTTGAAAAACACGATTCTGAAAGGCCACTAGCTGTCACTGGACTTGATTAATTTTTTCCAGTGGTGGTAGTCAAAAACCACCTACAGGCTCAAATAAGCTGACAAGAATGCCGCATACATTGCCCTTACTTTTGTCTCGCTTTCAGAGTGGTTTTACTCCAAGATCGAGCTATAAATTCCTATCCTTGCTGCCTGTTTGTCTGTGCCTTAGTCTTGGTAGAACTATGCTACTAGTTTCTTCCCGACAGGAGTTTCACCCCTACTAGCAAAGAGTCTATGGGACAAACCTTGTTCCTACTCGCATTCATAGGTATTATTCCACATTTTGGGATACTTGGGAATAAATTCCCACAACTTGTTTTCATCCAAGGGCTAAAGCCACTTGGCTTTCAACTGCACGTTTTTTTTGTAAAAATATTAACAACCGCAATATATTGTGTGGTTTAAGTCAATCAACCACACTTGACTTGTCGATATCAACAAAGTTTCTGAAACGGAGTTAGTAAAGTGACCAATAGAAGAAATCAAACGCGAGAGTTTTTTGAAGAAAGTTCAGAAGGAAATAATTTACTATGGGAATATGTCCAATCTATGAGCCCAGACACAGTTTCTCAATTATCAAAACCAAATTCTCAAGAAGTTTTTCAAGTAATGGAAAGAAACATTGTAGGACTTTTAGGTAATCTACCCTCAGAACAGTTTAATGTGAGTATAACAACCAGTAGAGAAAATTTAGGCAAGTTATTAGCTTCAGCAATGATCAGTGGCTATTTTCTCAGAAATGCCGAACAGAGAATGACATTTGAAAAATCTTTGCCAGGAAATCAAATCAGCAATAATGAAAGTTAATTAATTTAAGTCTTGATCGTCCTCTTGGTTAATTAACCACCTTTGAAAAACCTAGCCAATCCTAGACATTTCTCTCGGTTGTCTCTCAAAGGTTGCAGATTGAGTCAGTACTGACTACGTTGGCAGGTCACGACCACAATATGTGAACTCCAGCATATATCCTGGTCGCTCTAAATTAAGGAAAGCGTTTAATAGCGCCAATCGGAACTGGGTTTTGTACCGATAGTGTTTAGAGCATGAACAAGCCTGGCCAACATGATCGAGGAACACTTTACTGAAAAGGACTAGACACCACAATGTCTAACACTAATTACGTTTTCGTCATAGATACAAACAAAAAACCATTACAACCTTGCAAACCTTCTGTTGCTCGTAGATTGTTAAATTCTGGCAGAGCTTCTGTTTGGCGACGCTTTCCGTTTACTTTGATTCTCAAAAAAGCTGTTGAGCCTGTAGAAAAAACTTTAACTTTAAAGATTGACCCAGGATCAAAATTTACAGGGATGGCTTTATTAGATGGAAACAAGGCGATATGGATGCTAGAAATCCAACATCGAGGTTCCCTAATCTCAGAAAAACTTAAAAAGCGTTCTCATAGACGGAGAGCTAGAAGGACAAAAAATCTCAGATACCGTAAACCAGGATTGCCTAACAAAAAGAAGCCTGAAGATTGGTTAGCACCTTCTGTTATGCACAGAGTGGAAACTACTATGACTTGGGTCAAAAGATTAATGAAGTTTTCTCCTGTAGAATCAATATCAATGGAACTAGTTCGCTTTGATACTCAATTGATTCAAAATCCAGAAATTAAAGGAATAGAGTATCAACAGGGTGAATTGGCAGGATATGAATTGAGAGAATATTTGTTAGAAAAATGGGGTCGTCAATGTGCTTATTGCGGAAAAACAAACACACCACTAGAAGTAGAACATATTCACCCAAAGTCGAAAGGAGGATCAAACCGGGTATCTAACTTAACTATTAGCTGTAGTAAATGCAACCAAATTAAAAGCAATCGGGATGTCAAAGATTTTTTATTTGGTAAACCTGAGTTATTAAAGCGGATAGGTTCAATAGCAGCAACACCATTAAAAGATGCAGCAGCGGTTAATTCTACGCGGTGGAAATTGTTCAATAGTTTAAAGACTAGAGGTTTGGTAGTAACTACAGGTAGTGGAGGACAGACAAAATTTAACCGTAGAAAACAGAAGTTGCCAAAAGCACACTGCATAGATGCAGCTTGTGTGGGAGAAGTGAATCAGTTAGACTTTAAGACCACCCAAGCTTTAGCTGCTATATGCAAAGGGCAAGGAGGTAGACAGAAAGCAGCGGTAAATAAATTAGGCTACCCCATAAGATACAACCCACTAAAACCTATAAAAGGTTGGAATAGTGGAGACTTAGCGTTGAATACTGAAACAGGAGAAGTTGGTAGAGTTAATCCTCGCTCAAAATCAAATAGTTTTAACTTTACAGTGCCAGGACAAAAAGCAAAAAGTGTTCATGTAAGCAAATTAAAAGTTGTACATAAAAAAGATGGTTATACCTATACATTTTCTCCACAGTTGTCGATAAATGTCGAGGAAAATGCCGTCTAAAACTTAACAGGAGATTTTGTTTGAAATGGAAAAGATTGAAATATGATATTGCCTCATAAGTTAATTGGTGTTGCTGTCATCTGGAATGAAGCAGGACAAATTTTAATTGATAAACGAAGACCTGGGGGTGCGTTTGGTGGTTTCTGGGAGTTTCCAGGTGGCAAAAAAGAAGCAGGTGAAACAATAGAAGATTGCATTAAAAGAGAAATCTTGGAAGAGTTAGGAATTGATATTGCAGTAGAAGAACATCTAATTACAGTAGAACATAGTTATTCTGAAGTTAAAGTAACACTTCATGTCTACCATTGTCGCTATTTGCGGGGAACGCCACAAACGATAGAATGTGACGAGTTTAAGTGGGTGACATTAGATAATATCGAGCAATTTACATTTCCCCAAGCAAATCATCAGATTATTACTGCTCTGAAAAAAAATCCACATTAATTGACATATTCTCCGACCTTTTTTGACTACATTAACGTCAGCATTTATGAAAGATTCAACAAATAATTTTTTACCTGTTCGGCAAGTAATCGTCCTGACTTCTGGTTAAATAAGTTACCGAAAAAACCAGGAATATTTGTCACCTCAATTTCATCTTTAGCAACCTTCTGCCAACCAAGGGGTAAACCAAAGTGCCAGTCTAACATCTGAACTTCCGCTCTAAACAGTTTTATTTTTCCTGAGTAGGGTTGTGGTAAGTAGAGATTTTCAGCAATTTTGCTAGCTTGTTGCGCGCGAGTATATAGATATTCGTATGACATCTTTGGTTTATTAGTTTTGGCAGATGCAGATGTATTTTCAGACATTTTAGAAACTTTATCTATAGTTTTTGGGCGAGTTTTTTTCTGCTCTCCTAGTTTTTGCCAAACTTTCTGGGGTAATACTTTGATCTTATCCCAACTACCGTGATAATAGTAGTTTTTCCTGACCCAATATACTCCAAATTGAAGTTTTGTTTGCAGTTGACTAATAACATTTGTAGATAGAGAATTTGGGCAATAAGCATCAATCAAAATAATGCTAGCAATTTCTTCCCCTTCAGCTTGGAGTTGCTGGGCGATCTCAAAAGCAACTATACCACCAAAGCGGTGTCCTCCAAGCAGATAAGGTCCTTTTGGTTGTGCTATGCGTATTTCTTGAACACAAATTTCAGCCAGAGACTCAACTGTATTCTGAGAAACTTCTTCACCGCTGAGTTCGGGACGTTGTAGAGCATAAAAAGGTTGATCTGTACCTAACAAACGAGAAAATCTCGCCCATGTTAGTGCATCTGCTGAACCTCCATGAAAGAAAAATGGTAATCTAGAACCATGTGAGTTAATTGGTACAAGAGTTGACCATTGTGAAACTGGTTGTTCCTGACTAAGCAACAGAGCAAACTTCCGGACATTGGGTGCTTGAAACAAACTTGCTAGGGGCAATGTACAGTTAAGTTGATGCTGCATTTGATTAAATAATTCTACTGCCATGAGTGAATTTCCATCTAAGTCAAAGAAACTTGCTTCAAGATTGAGCGGACTAACTCCTAAAACAGATTCCCATATTTGAGTGAGTTTAAATTCTATGGGATTTTGTGGAGTAAAAAAACCGTCTTTTATTTCTTTTTTATTAAGTTTGAGGGAATAATTTGTATGGGATACGGTTTTCGGAGACTGATTTTCACTAATTACTGAGTTAGTCAAAGGTACAATATCGGCGATCGCCTTTGATGGGTTTTGGATAATATTATTTAAAATCTGTTCAAATTGCTCCAGTAAAGCTTGTATTATTTGAGGCTCAAAATGCTGATTTTTATAATATAATTTCACTTTTAGGATATTTCTAGGTATGACAAAAATTGTTAGATTGTAAGGGCTAATAACATCAGATTTAACATGATCTACTTGTAAATTTTTACATGATTCGCCAATTTTCATCGGATGATTTGCAATTACCAATAAACTATCAAACAATGATTTAGGTGATTGACTCCAAGTTTGAATTTGAACTAATGAAGCGTAACCATATTTACTGGCTTTTGTTTGCTGAGTTTGTAAGTTTTGCAACCAAGTCAGTATATTCTCTGCTGGAGAAATCTGTACTCGTACTGGTAACACATTATTTAGCAAACCAACAATGGTTTCAACTCCTAGCAAGTCACCCTGACGGCCGGATACTGTTGAGCCGAATAAAATATCATTATTTCCACTGTAGGTATATAGTAACAAAGCCCATATACCTTGCATTATAGTATTTAATGTCAATTTATGGGAACGCAAAAAACTACTGATATTATTTGTGGTTTCTTCTGAAATAACGATCGATAAACTGTCAGTATTAAAATTTTCAGTTTCAGGAGAAATTTCATCTCTAGATTGAGAAATTGGTAGAGGGGTGGGAGTGGTAAACCCACCTAAAATTTTTTTCCAGAAGTGACTAGCTGTAAATTCATCTTGTTGTTTTAACCAAAGGATATAGTTTTGAAAAGTTTGGAGTTCTCCCGTTGATGGAGACTCTCCCTTGAGCAATGTTTCATAGCTATCAAATACTTGATTGAGAACTATTGCTTCTGACCAACTATCTAACATCAAATGGTGACAACTCCAGATTAATTTATAGTCTAGATCGGTCAGTTGGATTAAAGCTACACGACTCATTGGAGCTTGGGTAAGGTCAAATCCTTCATTGTGGTCTTTAACCAGAAAATCAGCTAAGACTGAATCTCGATCATCTTTTTCTCGCCAGTCGAGTTGAACCCAAGGCAGTGTTACCTGCTTATCAACAACTTGCAACGGTTGTTTGTCTGACTCCCAATCAACTGAAGTTCGTAATGCTGGGTGAATGCTGAAGACAAGCTCCCAAGCTTGCTTTAATATAACTGAGTTTACTTCTCCATGGAGGTCACAACTGATATGTAGTAACCCTGTTTGGGAGGAAGTTTGCAAACTATGCCATAAAAATGCTTGTTGCAAAGAGGTTAGGGGATATATAGCTTCGATGTTTTGGTTTTCCATATCAAATTTTCTATGTTATATTGTTGATAAATTTATCTAATACCAATTTGATAAATGTTTGCTACAAATAGCTATGGTATTTCTTAGAATACAGAATACAGAATACAGAATCCAGAATTCAGAATCCAGAATTCGTATGGAGATAGATTTAATACCATTTTTAATGTTGTAAATTATCTTTTTCGTCAAATATACTTTATTTGAAAGTTTATTTATGATTCTTATTATTCGTAACATTCTTTTTTCAAAATGGTATAACTCACTCTGAGTGAGACCTACAGGAAAGTCCGAGGGACAAAGCCAATTTCATCATATTTTATGTACTGTCAAATGATAGGTTTAAGTGTACTAATATAATTTTTGGCCATTGTGCTAATAGTCTCTAGTTGATGTACTTGGCGGTCGTATCTCCAATTAAGTTGATCGATATAAACTCCTCAAGCTTCCTCCAAAGCTAGAGTATGGGATAACATACCTGTTTGAACATGGGAAAGGAGGTAAATATGTGTAACATTTTCTAACTTCATAAAGTTATACAAATTGATAAATGTTTCCTATAAATATTCATGGTTTTTTTCTAGTAGTTAGCTAGATTTAGCTTCAATACCATTTTATCCATAGAGAAGTCTGAATTAAAAAGCTTTTCTGTTCCGGAATGTTACCCTTGCCGGATACCATTATCAGGGGCACAAATTTTTAGGCTGATAGTTGTACTTATACATTATTTTAGTAGGAAAAATATGTCAAAATTAGTCTAGACAAGGAAATTACGTCAAAGTCTTAAAAATGGCTATAACCCTTGGTAATTCAGGATTGATGCCTTTTCGATGTAAAAGCCTCTGCCCATCTATAATATATTTGAGCTTATTTTCTGCCTTTATTTTGTGTAAGTCCCAATAGCTAATGGTTGATAACTTGTTAAAACATCTTAGTTAACCAAATTTTTAGTAACATTCTTTTTTCATCCTTGGTATTATACTAATTTCATCAAGTATTGCGATAGTTAATATATAGGTATTTTTGGGCATAAAGAACTAGGTAAAAAATATCATTACTACAATTTAATTACCTCATTTTTTAAAGTTTTTTGTTAAAAAACTTGTAATGTTAGTAAAATACCCTACTTGTCCCCTAGTTAATTTGGCAAAATGTCCCAAACTACTCAAGCACTCTCAAAACCAATATTGGCTGAACCTGGGTCTTCTTACACGAGCAACCATCCTCAAGAGTCGCAAGAGTGGGTGGAAGTTTTAGTTGATGTTCCTTTCAAAACTTCAACAGATGATGCTGAAGAGGAGGAAAAATTATTTACCTACAAAATACCTCCCGATCTGGACATTCAACCAGGAGACATTTTAACAGTACCCTTTGGCAGTCAACAGGTAGGAGCGATCGCTATTCGTAAAACTTCTCAACTACCAGAAGGGTTAACGAGGGAGCGCATAAAAAATGTATCGGATATTATTACTAGAGGTTTTTTCCCTCCCACTTATTGGCAACTTATAGAAAAAGTTGCTATTTATTACCAAACACCTATTATTAGAGTTATTCGTACCGCTCTACCACCAGGGTTACTCAAACGTAGTCAACGACGCATCCGCATTATAGAAGAGGCAATACCAACAGGTGCAGAAATTTTTCTCAATGCTACCGCTAAAAAAATTCTGGAAACTCTGCAAAATTCCAAAACCAAAGATTACACCTGGCAATATATCCAACGTCAAGTCAAAGGTGCTAACAGAGGATTAAAAGATTTACTCCAACGAGGTTGGGTAGAAAGTTATCTCCAACATCCTTCTCCTGCAAAACCAAAATTGAGGCAAGCTGTAACTTTAGTTGTGCAAAACTTACCCAAAGATTTAACTCCACCTCAACAAGAAGTTATGGAAGTTCTACGGCGAAACGGTGGGGAAATGTGGCAATCTGAATTGGTAGATAGTTGCAAAACTAACTCTTCTATGGTAAAAAGATTGGAAAAAAAAGGATGCGTAATTGTAGAGGAACGGGAGGTATTGCGCACCGAACAAGGTAGGGGAAATATTAGAGATCGAACAAAAGTTCTCACCGCTTGCCAAACAGAAGCATTAACAATTATTACTCATATTCAAGGATTTGCTCAAGTGTTATTACATGGAGTTACTGGCTCTGGAAAAACAGAAGTATATTTACAAGCGATCGCTCCTATTCTCGAAAGTGGCAAATCTGCTCTTGTACTTGTTCCCGAAATTGGTCTAACACCCCAACTCACTGATAGATTCCGTTCCCGTTTCGGAAACAAAGTTTATGTTTACCATGGCAGTTTAGATAAGAACGTTCGTTATGACACCTGGCGTAACATGACATGGGGTATCCCTCAAGTTATCGTCGGTACTCGCTCCGCTATCTTTGCCCCATTACCAAAATTAGGTCTAATTGTATTAGACGAAGAACACGATAATAGTTTCAAACAAGACCGCCCCGCCCCTTGTTATCATGCTCGGACTGTAGCTAAATGGCGAGCAGAGTTAGAAAACTGCCCATTAATATTAGGTTCGGCAACTCCCTCTTTAGAAAGTTGGTTAGAAACAAGAGAATACCATCCAGAAAACCTGAGTCAAGCATCTCCTAATCTACCAGAAAATAATGTAGATGAAAATGTTTCCCCAAAACCTAACACCCAAAACCTAACACCTAAAACCTATTACCTGTCATTACCAGAGCGCGTCCAATCACGACCAATGCCACCCATAGAAATAGTGGATATGCGCCAACAACTGCGACAGGGAAACCGCACAATGTTCAGCTATCCTCTACAAGAAGCACTGCAACAGTTACAAGAAACAAAACAACAAGGCATTTTATTCATCCATCGTCGCGGTCACAGCACATTTGTGTCTTGTCGTAGCTGTGGTTATGTAATGGAATGTCCCCACTGTGACGTTTCTCTTTCCTATCATTACACCCACGAAGGCGGAACTCAACTGTTACGTTGTCATTACTGCAATTACACCCAACTACAACCCCAACGTTGCCCTGAATGTGATTCTCCCTTCTTTAAATTTTTTGGCAGCGGTACTCAAAAGGTAACTCAAGAGTTAACCAGACAGTTTCCAGATTTACGATGTATTAGATATGATAGCGACACTACCCGCACCAAAGATGCACATCGAATATTGTTAACTCAGTTTGCTAATGGGGAAGCAGATTTATTAATTGGTACTCAGATGTTGACCAAAGGTTTAGACTTAGCCCAGGTAACGTTAGTAGGAGTTGTTTCTGCTGATGGGTTGCTGCATTTTTCAGATTATCGTGCTAATGAACGAGCTTTTCAAACGTTGTTGCAAGTGGCAGGTCGTGCTGGTCGTGGAGATAACCCAGGACGAGTAATTATTCAGACTTATACTCCCGAACATCCTGTGATTCAAGCAGTGCAACGTAATGATTATGAGTCTTTTGTGGAGACTGAATTACAACAACGGGCAGAACTACACTATCCTCCTGATGGGCGGTTAATTTTGTTGCGTTTGAGTAGTTATGACCCGACTGAGGTAGCGGTAACTGCTCAAAAGTTAGGGAGTGTGTTGATGGAAAAAGCGGAAGCAGGAAAATACGATTTATTGGGGCCTGCGCCTGCTCCTATTGCTAGAGTCGCTAATCGTTATCGGTGGCAGATTTTATTAAAGTTATTGCCTGGATGTGAGGATGTACCCGATCTGACTAAGTTGAGTAGTCTTTGTCCTCCTGGGGTGAGTTTGACTGTGGATGTCGATCCTATGAATTTGTGATCGACTTAGTTCAGTGGGGAAGTTAGGGCAAGACACGGATTTTGCCACGGATGCACGGATGGATGTAGTTCAGTAGTTCAGTAGTGGACTGTTTCATCTTAAATGGTGCATTAGGAAAAAAGGGTCAAACCTT
>NZ_CEZPJD010000115.1:0-14664 GCF_983059655.1 Okeania sp. | reverse complement strand
TTCGGTAATTTACCTGTAGGTACTGATAACTGATAACTGATAACTGATAACTGATTCAAGGCATTCGCCAGACCTTAGTAGTTTGATCTACACTTCCACTTACTAAAGTTTTACCATCAGGAGTAATAGCAAGAGAAGTTATTGGTTGAGAATGACCAATAAGTGTCTGTAATTTCTCCTCTGTAATTAGATCCCAAATAGTAATATTTTCACCACCAGCTACTATTTTTTGGTTATCAGGACTGAAAATAATAGATTTGACTGCACCTATATCTGCTTTAATTACACTTTCTTTTTCTCCTGTCTGTAAATTCCATAGTCTAATAGTTCCATCTTCACTTCCACTCGCTAAAATTTGATTGTCTGGACTAACGACGACCGCATTAACTGCTTTGGTATGTCCTTCTAGAGTTTGTCTGCGAATACCTGTACTCATGTTCCACAGTCTAATGGTTCCGTCATTACTACCACTAACTAAGATAGCCCCATTTCGGCTAAAAGCTAAAGTATTTACTTCATATCTTTGATCTGGTATTCGGGTAAGTATTCGACTACTTGTTTGAATATTCCAAAGCTTCATTAATCGATCGCTGCCAACACTTGCTAATGTCTGCCCATCAGGACTAATTGCCACTGCATTCACTTGGCCTTGATGAGCCAGAATTGTACTTATTAACTTACCTACTCCTAGATCCCAAAATTTGATAGTTTGATCTGTACTACCACTGACTAACATTCGACCACTAGGAGTAATTGCAAGAGTAGTTACTTGAGCTGTATGAGCATCTGCAATATTATTTCTTAATTCCCCAGTCTTGAGATTCCAAATTTTAATTGTATTAGAGCCACCTGTAGCCATATTTTGACCATCTGGTGTCAGAGCGATCGCATTTACTTGTCCTAAATAACCATTTAAAGTATTCTGCAAAAACCGACTACTATTCAACCCTCGTAACAATAGAATTGGATCTGCGGGAAACATTCTGTAGCGCCAAAAGCCATAAAATTGAGAGGTTGCTGCTGCTAATAGCAACATTGTTGATATAGTTATCAGATTATTTTTTAGCTTAATTTTTGACTTATTACGGGATATTTTTGTATCTCTTATTTTCGTCCTAACTTGATGTTTAGTTTGAGTTTTTCCGGTTGTTATTTTGGTATTTTCTCTGCTTGGTTGAGTTTGGTTTAAAGGGGAAGAAACTCTAGAAATTTCTGTATCAGAACTATCTTCTATATCAATTTCTGCTATACACTGCAAAATCATAGCTGGAGTTTGAGGTCTATTTCCTGGGAAAGGAGCCATCAAGTAATCAACTATATCTGCAAGTTTCTTTGATATGTGGGGAGCAGATTTTCGCCATTGTAATTTTCCCGAACGAGGATTTTCTGCAAAGGCTGTCGGAGGCTTACCTGTTAATAAATATACAAAAGTACGTCCTAAAGAAAAAAAGTCTGATTGAGGTACAGCTTTACCATTAGTTTGCTCTGGGGCAGTATATCCTGGTGAGACAATACCTGTAACATTTTGTCCCTGCCCTACTTTGACTAAGTAAGTTTCAGATACTTCTCTGACAGTACCAAAATCTATCAACACCAATTGGCCATTTGGCCTACGCATAATGTTGTGGGGCTTAATATCTCTATGGAAATAATTTTGCTGATGAACTCTTTCTAATATTTCGGATAATTGTGTCAGCCAATCTACTGCTTGAGTTTGATTTATTGGCCTATGGCGACGACTTTTCATCCAATCCTGTAGATTTGCACCACCAATAAATTCCATTACTAGGCAGTGTATAGGTTCATCGCTATTTTCTGGGAAAAATGTAAAATAACCGTCTTCTTCTATCTTTGGAATCCCAGGGTTTCGTAAACTGATTAGTACTTGTGCTTCCTGCTGAAACAGAGATATCGCTTTCGGATGACTTTTCAGTAATACTTTGAGTACTTTTTGTACACCTCGATCTTCTATCAAATAAGTTTTTCCAAAACCACCTCCCCCAAGGGGCTTAATGACGCGATACCGATTTTGCAGCAACAATTCTGAGCCACATTGACAACAAGTGCGTCTACCAGCATTTAATGGGTCAGACGGATTGGGACAGTTGGGATTAAGGCAGTAACTCACAGAAGCCAGATACCCAGATTTGTATAGCTTTGCTTTACTAAACTATAGCTCGAAGTTGTCTTCTTTAAAACTTTTGGCAAAATATTGTTCATTTTTGCTGATTTTTTGACTTGAATATGTTTAATATTTCTATAAATAATCAAAATAATCAATTCTTATAGTTTTAAGTTCCAACCAGCGACTGCCATACAGCCCCATCCAATAATCAAAGCAATTCCACCTATGGGCGTAATAGCTCCTAACAATTTAATCCCTGTCAGGCTTAGAGCATATAAACTTCCAGAAAAAATTGCTATGCCAATAATGAAAGCATATCCAGCCGCCACCATTAATCCTTGAGGTAACTCTTCTATAGTTAATAAGAAAGCCACCATTAACAGAGCCAAGGAATGGTACATTTGTAGACGAGCACCTGTCTGAAAAATATCTAGAAAGTATTGACTAAGCTTTTCTTTCAAAGCATGAGAAGCAAAGGAACCGGCAACTACAGACAATCCTCCTAGAATAGATGCTATTACTAAAAAAACTCTAGTCATTAATTTTTTACCCCTATTTCATTATAAAATTAGCCCTAATTTTAATCTATATTTTATCTTCACTACTTTTCTCAAAATCTTGATAATATTGCTAATGTAGTTGTTATTTAATATCAAGCATTTGAGCATCTAAGCTATACAGCTTATTTTTAACAGTCATAGGGAGAATAGAAAATCTAAATAAGTCTTAGCTTAATCCAAGTTTTACTGACAAATTGTAATTATATTATATTTATTTTTAGTATTTTGAGTACCCAATTTCAATATTCTTTAACAATTATTGAACTTATTAACGAGTAGCTTCCAGCAAGCGAGAGTAGTAGAAGCTAGTGCTATTCATTGCTTGTCTTTGGATAGAAAAACCATTACTTTCTATAATTTTGATAACATCAGCTTCACGATGCTGATAAGCGCGAGTAGTTTTACTTGGTCCAGGAAATAACTCACCTACTTTTTTCAATAAACTTAAAGCTAAAGTTTTGGGTGCAAAGCTAATAATTAGTCTAGACTCTGATAGAGATATCAAATGATTAATCATATCTGCAACTTTTTCTTGAGGATAATGTATCAGCACATCCAAACAAATAACTGTGTGATATTTACCACTTAAAGTTTCTAAATCTTGAGCAACAAAATTAACATTACCTGTACTAATCAAACTAGACTTAGCACGCTGATATGCTTCGGTAATCATCTTTTCTGATATATCACTACCGTAGATAACAGCCCCTGCTTTAGCCAATGGAATACTCAAACTACCAACTCCACAACCTGCATCGCAAATTGATAAACCGGATAAATTCCCATCCTCTTCTAGCCAACGGAGAACAGTATCAACGGTTTTTTGATGTCCCTTTCTAATATCTAGTTGTACTTTATTGACTTGGCCCTCTCCATAAATTTTTTGCCACCGCTCAAAACCAGTGGAATTGAAATATTCTCGAACAATTATTTTGTCGTCTGTCGTGCTTTTCATGTCCACCTAATGCTAATATACTTTTTAACTAAAATTTACAAAAGTTTGTAAACTATCTTAGTCCAAACAAAATAGTCAAGGCAATTCCTGGTTTATCAAATATACTTTTCCAGAATTATCTTTTCTGTAGCGGGTTAATACCCCACCGTTTAAACGGTGCTTAAAATTGTTTGGGATTTGTAGACACGGAGTGGCGTGTCGAAGACTATCCATAAGCAATTTTTCCTTCCGCCTTCTGCCTTCTTCAAGGGGGTAATAATTGACAAAAGTTAGAAAAAACTAGACATCACAAATGGAAAAGATAGTTTAGACTCAACTTGATTATTATGACTTATCTTAGGGGCAAAAAATTGTCACCATGAATTTTTTTTCTACAAATATCTTCAAGCAAATAACTAGCAAAGTCCAATTACTAACTTTACTCTCTATTACTCTAATATCTTTGTTCCCACTATCAGCTAGAGCAACTAAATTACGAGTAGGAGTTGCAGGTTCACCTCCCTTTGTAATTAAGGATAAAGATTTTAAAGGTATAAGTATAGAAATTTGGCAAGAACTAGCTTCCATAGAAGGACTAGAATACCAGCTTATTCTACAAAGTAGTGTAAATGATGGTGTTGATAGTATCACTAGAGGAGAACTCGATCTTGTTATTGGGCCAATTAGTGTGACCTCCGATCGCCTGGAAAAGGTAGCTTTCACTCAACCATACTTTCTGGCCAATATTGGTTTATTAATTAGTGGAGAAAGACCTAAGCTTTGGAGTAGAATTCAACCTTTCTTTGGTCTAGCTTTTATATCTTCGGTAAGTCTATTAGTTGTTCTCCTATTTACAGTTGGTAATCTTTTGTGGTTAGCAGAAAGAAGGCGCAATACTGAACAATTTCCGAAGGACTATTGGCGTGGTATTGGTAATGGTATGTGGTTTGCTTTGGTGACTCTAACCACTGTGGGGTATGGCGATCGCGCTCCCATTACTAAAACGGGACGTATAATTGCTGGAGTATGGATGATTATAACTATGGTGACAGTTTCTTCTCTCACTGCGGGTATTGCTACAAGTTTAACTCTTTCTCTATCCGATCAAACAGTTGTACAATTTACTACTCCTGAAGATATTACAAATTCTAGAATTGCTGTGGTTAGAGGTTCCACTGGTGAGAAATGGGCACAACTATATGGAGCTCGTATTAGTCAGACTAGAACTTTAGTAGAAGCGATTGATTTGGTGAGGTTAAATGAAGTGGATGGTGTTGTTTTTGATACTCCTGCTCTTAAGTACTATCTACATACTCATCCTAATGAAAACTTGAAATTATCTCCTGTTTCTTTTGCTAATGAAAGTTATGGTTTTATGATATCCCCTGATAGTTCTTTATTAGAAGATTTTAATATTAGGATTTTAGAAATGCAGGAAAGTGGAAAAATAAGGGAAATAGAGTCTCAATGGTTCTCTTATTGAGAAGATAAGAAGGAAGAAGAAAGAAAGAAAAATATTGCGTTGTCTGAGTTTTAAGCTGTTTATCTGTCCTAACCTTTCCTTCGACGGTTATATTTTTACCTTGATATAGTAGAACTTATCCTAGTAACAATATTTTTGCTAAAAATCCTAAATAGGGCTTGCTGATTAAATAGCAAAGTATTGACTGATATTGGTTGGAGGCAAATTATGTCTGGAAAAAGTATGAGCTTTTCACAAGTAATGTTGAAAAAAGTGAGGATTTTTGGGAAGTAAAAGCCGAAAAATCACTGTTACCATTGTTTTGGCCACTGATTCTGTAATTACCATTGCTTCTACGTCCTAACTACTGCCTACTCACTACTCCCTACAAAGAACAAAAAGACTTTTTCAGCAAACCCTAAATATTTTGATATAGCAGGGAACAGGGAACAGTGGGAAAATAATTTCTCTATCTTACCGATAAATTGTGTTCTAAAGCCTCTCTTTTTAAGAGGAAACAAGAAAAAAATTTCACGCTCCGCGTCAATTCTCTCCTTGAAAATAAGAGGTAATAATTAATT
This sequence comes from Okeania sp., assembly GCF_983059655.1. Classification (NCBI taxonomy): domain Bacteria; kingdom Bacillati; phylum Cyanobacteriota; class Cyanophyceae; order Oscillatoriales; family Microcoleaceae; genus Okeania; species Okeania sp. Next base: position 9,002 of record NZ_CEZPJD010000115.1, on the reverse strand, counting down.
ATTAATTTTTGAAGGTTAATCATTAAAATGATTCCTAACAAACTCGTTTATTGCTATAGTTAAAAACGAAAAATTAAGCTTTTAAAACGCATTTTACATAGAATCCAGTTATAAAGTATATGTTTATAATTCTATCCACACTTCAAGCCTTAAATATCCCAAAATCCCCCTCATGGGATGGGTTAGGGGTGGGTTTTCATCTCCCCGCACTCCCCACACTTATATAACTGTTTAACCGGATTTGATATGACTAAAAATGACGTAGCATGGGAAAAGTTATTTGAAAAATATCAAATCTTAGAAGAAGTAAATAAAAACGGCTTCTTCAAAATAGAAGCATCTCAAATTAATCAGGAACGAGAGAGCAGACTCATGGCAAAATTTGACCATGTTGTTAACTTACCAGAAATATTTAAAGATAATTGTTTATCTATTTTACCAATTTCTCGTTCTCAATATATTATTGGTCACTTTCATATACACTTACCAGTCAAATATCATTCCAAACTTGAAAGTATTCCTTGGCAGTTTCCCAGAGAAATAGAAACAATAGATTACACTAATTTATATTCTGAAAACTCGGCATTACTATGTGCATTTAATATAGGTATCATTGATGATTTAGTTGGCTCAAAAACTAAATTTACCGTTTCTGGCAGGATGTCTACTGGAACTTTTGACTTCTACATTAAAAATTCTATTAATAATCAGTCATACTCAATTAATGTAGCTAACTCTCAATGTGAAATAGATGCAGGTTTTGAAACTGAAAATTGTTTGATTTTAATCGAAGCTAAAAATTATAAAGTTGAGGATTTTTTAATTAGACAACTCTATTATCCATATAGATTGTGGTCAAAGAAAATTGGAAAGAGAGTTGTACCAGTATTAATGACTTACTCTAACGATATTTTCAGTTTTTTTGTTTATGAATTTGTAGATAGATTAGACTATAATTCTATTTCCTTGGTTGAAAATAAAAATTATGTAATTGCTTCAGAGAGAATAAAAAGAAGTGACATAGACTTGCTACTAGCTCAGATAAAAATAGCTCCTGAACCGCCAAAAATTCCATTTCCACAAGCAAATAAATTTGAAAGATTAGTAGACTTAGTTTCACTACTATTAGAAAATAATTTAACTTCAGATGAAATTACAGAAAATTATCAATTTGATGAGAGACAAACTTATTACTATACAAGTGCAGGAAAATATTTAGAGCTAATAACAAAACAGGGAAAAACTTTTACATTAACCAACCAGGCTAAAGATATTTTTTGTCAAAAATATAAACTTAAATATTTAAAACTAATCGCAAAAATATTGGAACACGAAGTATTTAATCAAGCCTTTAGACTATCTTTAGAAAATTCACATATTCCCTCAAAAAAACAAATTATCCAACTTTTGTATGAAAGTAATCTAAAAGTAGGAGATACAACTAGAGAAAGACGAGCTTCTACTGTCAAAAGCTGGATAGATTGGATATGGTTACAAATTGACTAATTAGATATTAAACTAATATTGTATATAGCAAGGAGCGAGTTGGTTAGGGCATAGATTGATAATTAACCTTAGACAGAGAAATTATTTTCCCACTGTTTTTTGCCTTTTGCCTTTTGCCTGTTCCCCACTATAGAGTTAAATTTTGATCAAATAAAACTATGCAAGATTTCTTCAACAATGTCTCTCGCTATCCACGATACTTTATTACCATTACCCTCGGAATATTCTTTTTTCTATTCGATAAACTCAAGCCACTATTAAATAAACCTGTTACGGCGATCGCTCTGATCGGTCTCATCATTGGGACATTTGTTTTTCTAGTCTTAACTCTACAAGCTATGTTAGGTATAAATCCAACTTAAGAAATATTCATTAATTGATAATGGATAATTACATCTGGTTAAAACCTTTACGGAATTGAATGTAAGGAAATCAGATTTCTTCTCTTGGTCGATTGGATATGGCTCCGATACCTCGCCGTCCAATCCTACGGGAAGTTGCGCTTTTTCCTAGGTCATGCTCCGCAAACATGTTGCGTAGCAAAACGACCACTTTTTTCTCCTTGTTCATGAGAGGCTTTAAACCTTTGGAGATTAGTTATCAATTATCCATTATCTATTATCCATTGGTAAATAGACCCCCCGCAAAATTGACATTCAAATAAATTCCTATCCACAATTCCTCAATTTATCTTGCTTTTGACTTTTAAATTTTGACTTACTTATCTAGAAGAAGTCTAATGAGTGGTCAGCCTAATGGTTTGCACGATAGATTGGAATATGGAGTGAGTGGGTAAATTCAGATGACTTCTTTTGAGGACATTTATCAATTTTTTCAAAGTCCCCCTCCGGTCTATCTAAACAAAGAATTAGCAGTGTGCTATATCCTATCCGTTTTGTTACAAAGAGACTCTTACGGAACTGAGCTTATTGGCCAATTAGAAAGGGACTATCCTATTTATCGACTTTCTGACACAGTGTTATACGGCGCTCTGAAATTTCTTGAGGATCAAGGCACAATTATTGGCTATTGGAAAAAAGTGGAAGGAAGAGGGCGTCCACGGAGAATGTATCAAGTTATCCCTCAATGGCAGTCTCAAGCTACAGATTTAGCGCAATTATGGTACGAATATACTAATAATGGTCATATTCGGCCTAAAGTTCAACCATCAACTGTGTAAATAGACTAGACAGGTGAGGACAATTTTAATGCTTATTTTGGCCAATACTCCCATTGAGAATATTTTTGTGCCAATTTTTTAGCTATCAAATCTAAATAAAAAATAGGGCGACAGGGCATTCCGTCCTTAAAGCACGCGCTTGCCCGATGCAATAGCAGGGCAGCGAAATGAGAGAGCTTACACTATAGCGCCAGCTTAGTGTGGGAGTATGTCGCAAGTATGAACCCTAGCTGATATTTGTCACAAAGCAGCTAGTCTTTTTTTTGTTGTAAACTTATGTAAAAGAGAACACATAAAAAAACCATTCAAATTTAAAATTGTATGAATAATACAGCTTTAGTATCGTCATTTGTACTGACGCTTCTATCTAGCATTGGTCTAGTTTTTTTTATCAAAGCATCAGTAAAAAATAGGACTAAGAACCTAAAACTGGTAGCCGATAGGGAAGCTGACTCACTTTTAAAGCAGCTAAAAGAATATTTTAGCTATCGGGCTTACCGGATTGTTAGTGCTAATGCAGCTGAGAATCAACTAATTTTTGAAGGAGTAGTTCGACCTAGTTTGTTTTTGGCATTTTTCTTAACTCTATTAGCTGCAATAGGTTGTTTATGTTTTGGTTTGGCTTTATCCATGTTAGTTCCAGAATATGGCCAATACTATCTATGGCTAGTGTTAGTATCTCCTTTAGCAGGTATTTTTTACTGGCAAAAGTCTAAACGTCCAGAACAAGTATCTCTAAAGTTAGAAGGAATATTGACTGAGGACTCTCAAGTCAAAAGTTTAATTTCTGTCACAGCTCATCGGGACGAATTGACGGCTTTACAAACAGCTATGAAGTTGAAACTATACCAATAATTAAACTCAAAGTATAAAACAGTAATTAAGATAAATTGTGTTGATATGCTACTAACACTATTCCTATAGGACTTAGATCATAGTCAAGGTTGAACAATTCATTCATTTGTTTGATCGAGCGGATTAATTAAGATTATGAGTAATAGTAGCGTAGATATTCAAGAAGAAATTGTGGAGATAGTTTAAACAAAGGTAAATCAAAAAATCTGTTATTGAACTTAGTTAAAAATCAGCAAAACAATAAAATCCCGTTAAAACCAAAAGTTTAAAACGGGATAGATTCAAAAAAACTTAGGATTTAAGTCCATTGGCAGATGGAAGCTTGAAATCCTAGTTGATTAATTGAGCAAATAAGGCTATCAAATCTGTGACTAAGTACTACTAAATTAAATGAAGTGGGAGTACAAGCTTAGTATTACCCACTCACCTACTAAATATTTAAGTAGAAGTTGATATTTGTTAGCGGTCATCAAAAATAAAGGACATTCTTATTTGTCCGTAAAAACATTTCATTTAATGATGTCCTTAGACTTTAATTATACTTGGAGTAGAACTAAATATTTGCTTTTTCTCAGGTGTCTTAGCTTCAGTCAAAACCTTTAAACTAGGAAACAAGAAATGATTTTCTTCAACGTACTGAGCCCCAAATAAACCTTTTTCAGCCCAAAAGTATCTATCAGTAGTATGCTCATTCCTTCTAACTAAAAGTACAGCAGGGGGAACAATACCTTGTGAATGGATAAATTTACGGGCGGCAGTGACTGGTTTATCTTCGCCACTTTCAATGCTATACTGAGCTACTTGCTCAAGAATTCTGCGTCCTTCTTGTCTACGACGACTTTTGCGCTTACGTCTTCTAGCCAATTTCCTTACCTCCTGTGTTAGCCGATGGGTGTAGTTATGGCTACCAAATTTGATAAGATTATATAAATTTTAGTTGAAAAACTCAAGTGTTTTTAATATTTTGATACAAAATATACACTTTCTAAGATATAAATTGGCCTTTGTGAAGTCAGAAGTCAGAAGTTGTTTTTGTCACGGGGATTTTGAGCAACCCTCAACGAAGTCAGAAGTCAGAAGTCAGAAGTCAGAAGTCAGAAGTTGTTTTTGTCACGGAGATTTTGAGCAACCCTTCAAGAACATTTAGTCAATCAAGGCAGGGTATTAGACCCAATTATTTTGATAAAATTTTAAAGGAGCAGTCAGTGGTAAGCTTTCGGCAATATATTTTTTTTGAGACCCCCTCGTTTTAGGAAGCCGAGAAGCCGGGGATTTTTACCCAGAGCTGCTAAAAGCTGATAGCTAGTTAAGATATTTAGAGTCCAAAAAAAAGTCCATATCTAGCGGGAAGTCCCACAAGCAGCTCTAATGCTAATGCCAACCAGTACAGAATTTATTAGACTTTGTAGAACACAGATAGCCCTTGTATCTAGTTGGGGTGCGTGTTTAAGTATAGTTTACTTGACAGAAAAATTAGTAGAAGGAGGTAAAACTAAACTAATTCCCATCATTGCATACCCAGAAAAGTTAGAGGATAGGGAAGAAACTTTAGTCTTAAAAACAAACTCAGAAATACAGACATTAGGCGATATTCCGAAACTATCAGCAACAACTTTAACCACAGGGACAAATACTTGGCTGTTAGAAGCAAGCACTGACACAACAGAGTCAGGCCCTAAATGGCCAGAAAATCATCCTTGGCAACAACGTCAAATCGTTTTACCTTTAATTCATGATGGAGTAGTAATGGGATTACTGGTAACAGCAAGAGAAGATCGGCCATGGAATCAACGCGAAAAAACTCAAATTCAACAAGTAGCCCATACTATTGCCATAGCTTGTATATTAGATCGACGTTCTCAATGGTTAAAGGAACAATTTCAGCAACAGCAACAGTTACAAGCCCAGCAGTATGATATTATACACGATGTGTTGCATCAGTTGAAAAGTCCATTAACTGCGCTACGAACTTTTGGTAAGTTATTACTGAAAAGATTTTTGCCTGAAGATAAAAACTGGAATATTGCTAATAGTATTTTACGGGAAGGCGATCGCCTCAGAGAGTTAATAGAAAAAATTGATGAAACTGTCGAGGTTGGGGAAGAAATTTTGAGTATTTCTGGAGAAAGCGAATATCTTCAAACTACAACTGAAAATGACAATGTCATAGATTATTATACGGAAGCAAATAGAGAATTAAAATCATTACCACTTTTGCCAGAGTCTAATTTCTTAGAGTCAGTTTCAGTACAAGAAGTTTTGGAACCTTTATTAGTTTCTGCAAAAGCAATTGCCGATGAACGTCATATAGATTTAGAAGTTGATTTTTCTGATAATTTACCTATAGTAAAAGCTAATAATAAGGCGTTACGAGAAGTTTTAAGTAATATTATTGATAATGCTTTGAAGTATACTCCAGCAGGGGGAAATATTTGTATTAGGATAATAACTTCAGCTCCACAAACAGCTGATTATCTATCGATCAAAAATGAGATAGAAGGAATGCTAGCAATAGCTATTAGTGACACAGGTTATGGTATTCCATCACAAGATTTAGAACATTTATTTGAACGAAACTATCGGGGTGAAAAAGCTAAAACGGACATTCCAGGAACAGGATTAGGATTAGCTATAGCTCTTGATTTAATAGACGCAATGAAAGGAAAGATTCAAATATATTCTCCTGTAGTTCCTGATTTGCTGTCCCATGATTTACAACAGCAAGATGCCATAATTAATAGTGGTACTACAGTGGTTTTATGGTTACAAGTACTAAATTAAGATTGGTCTTTTCAGTTATATATAGTAATTTTACTGTTGGTTTAACTTTGATATTAAACGTTACCTATTGATTGGTCTCTTCACTATGAATAAAATAGGGCTATTGTAATAACCCAGTTGCATTTGAGGAAAAAAGTTTTATTATGGAAGAGTACAGACACACTCTGAACTTTTACAAAGGGAATTAAAAACCTTTGTAAGTAAGTTTAACAATCCTACAATCCACTCCTTAGTCGGAACGTAGGAAATATCTAGGGAGTTAGTACATCAGGAGCATCTAAAAGTTTAACCTCTTGCTTGATTCTTCAGCTGGAATTTTACCTTAATTTAGGTGGGGAAGGAAAATTTACGCTGTTGAAATATACAGGGATATAGCTATCCCAAAACCTGGCAAGAGGTTTTTTTTATTTTTCTGTTTTGTATGAAAAATATTTCATACTTACTAATTTCAGAGATTTTTATAAAAATGAAAAATTTGCAAGAAGTATTTCCAGAAGCAGTAATTTGTATCGTAGATAATAATGATAGAAACCTCACGTTATTATCTAGCTTATTGAAAGACAATAACTATGAGTTTATAGTAGCTAATAGTAGAGAAAAATTTTTAAATACATTACAAAATAGACCGGTAGACCTAATATTAATAAACTTATCATTGGAAAAAGAACAATGGCAGATTTGCCAATATTTGCAAAGTGCAGAATCAACAAAAAATATTCCGATAATTTTTCTGGGAAACACACAAAATGAAATCAATCAAATTAAGAGATTAAATATTGAGAACTTCGATAATATTAAGATACCTATACAAGTAGATGAAATTTTAATAAAAATTAAGTTACATTTGCAAATATTTTCATTACAAAAGCAACTCCAATATAAAAATCAAATATTACAACAAGAAATACTTTTAAGAGAAAGTGTAGAAAATGAAGTAAAAAAGCATAAATCAACACTGGAAAATCTGATAGAAAACCTGCCAGGAATGGTTTACCAAAGCAGTCATCATTATAATTTTGCGATCAATTTTGTCAGCTATAATTGCTATAATTTGACTGGCTATAAATCTAAAGATTTTATTCAAAATAAAATTTTTTATAACCAATTAATTCACCTTGAAGATAGAAAATTAATTTGTAGGCAAAGACACAAAGCTCTGGTAAAACATCAACCATTTCAGTTAGTTTATAGGATAATTACAGCAAATCAGGAACTAAAATGGGTTTGCGAACAAGGAAAAGGAATTTATTGTTCTGATGGCAAAATTTTAGCAGTTAAAGGTTTAATCATAGATATTACAGCTCAAAAACAAGTGGAAGCAGAACTAACTAAGCAAAATTTGGCTTTGCAAAAAACTGAAACAGCTTTAATTATTGTTAATCAGAAACTCCAAAAACTTGCCAAATTAGATGGTTTAACGGGTATTGCAAATCGTCGTGATTTTGATGAATCTTTAGAAAAAGAATTGTGTAGACTTAGCACAAAAAAATCACCTTTATCTTTAATTTTATGTGATGTAGATTATTTTAAAAATTACAATGATTATTATGGTCATTTAGCAGGAGATGATTGTTTAAGAAAGATTGCTCAAACTATTAGTAAAAATGTTAAAGGTTCAGCAGATTTGGTGGCTCGTTATGGAGGGGAAGAATTTGGGATAATTTTACCGGAGACATCTGCTAAAAAGGCAAAAAAAGTAGCAGAGTTAATTCGTACAGCTATTCATCAACTACACATCGATCATTGTGCTTCTAAAATAAGGAAATACATTACAGTAAGTATGGGAATAGCAAGTATTATTCCTACTCAACTAGATTCTTCAGACTCTTTAATAGCTAAAGCTGATAAAGCACTTTACCAAGCGAAAGAAAAAGGTCGCGATCGCATAGTTTTTTTTGATAACAATGATGATAAACATACTCAAACTTATCTGAAAAATAATAATTTGGTAGTCCTACATAATAATGGTAAGTGGAGACGAGCAATGCTTAGAAAGAGAGCAAGATGCTTCCACTGACTAGGGTTTGCTGAAAAAGTCTTTTTTTAAGGAGTAGGGGAGTGGGGGAGTAAGGGAATAGGGGAGTAGGGGAGTAGGGGAGTAGGGGAGAATTTTTTTGCCCAACTATGCGCTAAAAATGCGCTCCTTTTTGAGCATGAAGAGCTGAAAACCATGTACTTTTTCAATACTTAAAAAGGCTAAAGCCTACATTACGCACGACAAAATGTAGTATACAGACAAATAGTCAGTAGTCAGTAGTCAGTAGTCAGTAGGAAATGATGTGCAGCTTATGTCTGGGTTGATCTTGTATTTATATATTTATACTTAATATTTTCCTGAAATTTTGACTCCTGAAAAAGGTCAATGACGATGATTTATACAGTATAAATACTTGCCAAGTTATCATTTTTCATACTATAGCAATGTGCGCTGGCTTGCTTTACAAATTTCAGGAACTGTCCAATAGCTAAAAGTTTTATATCATAAGCTTTTTATCTCCCCTACTGCCTCACAGGAGTCAGCATTCCCTCACAGGAGTCGGCGTTCCCTCACAGGAGTCAGCATTCCGCAAGCGAGCTGACGCCGACGCGGGGTCCGACCGCTTGCGCCTAGCGGCGGCGCGGGGTCTGACCGCTATTGCCTACTGCCAAATGAGCTGCGCACAGCGCTATACTTTTAATG
>NZ_CEZPJD010000114.1:0-14703 GCF_983059655.1 Okeania sp. | reverse complement strand
ATCGCGCTCAATATTTAGAACCAATCCTCAAAGCTAATATAGAATTAATTCTTGGTCGAGATGACTACTACAGTGAAAAGATAGATTCTGCTATTTTTCATTATCAAGTAAGTTTAAATTTATGGAAAAATGAAGTTAGAGAGCAATGTTATATAGATAGAACCAAGTCCTCTGGTATGTCAATCGTTAGCAACAGATTTATTTTGGAAAAACAAGGAATTATTATATATAATATAGCCTTATGTTACTATCTGAAATCTACTCAAAATTCTCTACCTAATTTTCCAGAGTTAGAACAAGCAAAACTGAAACTTCAAGAATCAAAACAGTTATTTGAAAAAGTTAATTCTTTTAGTTTAGTAGCTCAAGTTATTACAACACTAGAGCAAGTTATAGAAAAGAAAAAAGCTTGGGAAGAATTAGAATTTATTGCTATAGAAGGGTTAAAAATACATCAAGAATATGGAAATGATTTACAAGTAGCACAAGATTATGGTTTTCTTGCAGAAGTAGCTCTACAAAAATCTAATTGGGAAGAGGCACTACAGCTATCTGAAAAAGCACTTAATACTTTATTTTATGCAACTGATATAACATTACCGACAGAAAAAAATAGATACTTATGTTTACTAGCAAGAAGCCTCAAAAAACTACATCGCCAAAAAGAAGCTATTGAATATCTAGAAATAGCTGAAGTTACAGAAAGAAATGCAATTAAAAATAGTTTAAAAACTCAAAAAGTTAGAGACCCTAAAATTTATTTAGAGATTTTAACAGAATTGCGATCGCTTTATTATGACCAAAGAAAATATCTACAGGCTTTTCGCCTCAAAAAAACACAGAAGCAAATTGGTCATCAATATGGATTGATAGCTTTTATTGGTGCATCTCAATTACAGCCACAAAAACAAGTTTATATTAAAGAATCACTAGATTATTATCAAAATTTACCGGAAGAAATAACCGCTTCTAGTCGCCAAAAAGATATTAATCATCTGCTAGAAAGAATTAGCCGAGATGACCACAAATTAACTATTATTCATGGCCCTTCTGGTGTTGGTAAAAGTTCTCTAGTGAAAGCTGGGTTAGTACCAGCCTTAAACAATATCAGTATTTCAGCAAGAGATACGATACCAGTAGTAGTGCAAGCATATACTGACTGGCTAGAAATATTAGCAAATGCTTTACAAAAAGCTTTACATAACAAAAGAAAATTTCGACAGGATCAAAATCCGATCAAACCGCAAATAAATTATTCAGAAAATGCAACATCAAAGACTTCAATCAAGCCCGATCTAGCAACGGAAAAAATTACTCCATATTTACGTTACATTACAGATAAATTTAAAGCTATAGAATCATCTATTTTACAAAGTTTAAAAAACAATGCAGAGAGGAATTTATTAACAGTAATAATATTCGATCAATTTGAAGAATTTTTTTTTATTAGCAATACAACTGAAGAGAGAGAAGCATTCTATACATTTATGAGAGATTGTCTCAATCTGCCCTTTGTAAAAATAATTTTATCCATGAGAGAAGATTATTTACATTATTTATTAGAATGTGACTTTATTAATTATCTAGACGCTATTAACAATAATATTTTAGATAAACAAATTCGTTATCATTTAAGAGATTTTTCTAGAGAAGATGCTTACACTGTTATAGAATGTTTGACAAAAAGAGCTAAATTTAATTTAGAACCTAAGTTAATTGATGTAATTGTTGATGGTTTAGCAGATGAAAGAGACAAGATTCGTCCGATTGAATTGCAAGTAGTAGGAAGTCAACTACAAGAAGAAAAACCTCCCATTAAAACCTTAGATCGATTCCAGAAAAAATTTGGCATTAATCCACAAGATGCTAAAGAAAAATTAATCAAAAAATTTTTGGAGCAAGTAATCGTAGATTGTGGGAAGGAAAATGAAGAAACTACTATGCAAATTTTATTTGCGTTGACTAATGATAATTTAACCAGGGCTAGTAGAACTAAAACAGAATTATTAGAAAGAATTGAACAATTTACCAAACAAAATTTGCTATCTACCTCTAATAATAATTTAGATAAGACCGCCAAAAATCAACTTAACTTTACTGAAAATAAAGGATTTAATCTACCAGAATTAATTTTAGAAATTTTAATAGATTCAGGGTTATTATTTGTCAGAAAAGAACCACACGAAAAACACTATCAGCTAGTCCATGATTATTTAGTAAAACCAATCCGTCAAAGATTCAATTTAGAAGAGAGATTACTCCAAGCCGAAGTTGAAATTAAACAAGCAGAAATAGCTAAAAAACAGGCAGAAAATGAAAAAACAATTAGTCAAGTTCAACTAAATATTGCCTTAAAACGACAACTAGCAGTAGCAATTGTGGGAATTATCTCAATGTCACTGTCAACCATCGCCACACTAGGTTTTTGGCAGAGAACAATATTTCAAAAACAGGTAGCAGATGCTCAAAGATATCGAGCAGATATTAATAGTATGACTGCTGTTTCAGAAGCATTATTTTTCTCAGATTATAAATTTGATGCTCTGATAGAAGGTCTCAGAGCAGGTGAAAAATGGACAAATATCAAACAATCATTAGGTGAAAATCACCTACCAAATGATACAGAATATCGCATTGCAGCTTCCCTACAGCAAGCAGTTTATGGAGTCAAAGAGTATAATCATCTAGAAGGGCATGGTGATGTAGTTTGGAGTGTAACTTTTCAGCCTGAAGGTAATTTAATTGCTTCTGCTAGTGTAGATAAAACTATTAAGTTATGGACGCACGATGGTAAATTAGAAAAAACATTAAAAGGTCATACAGATAGTGTCAGCAGAATTAGCTTTAGCTCAGATGGGAAATATCTAGCTTCTGCTTCCCATGACCGCACAGTAAAAATATGGGATCTTCAGCAAGCAGAAATTAAACCTTTGAGTCTGAAAAGTCATAGGGATCAAGTCACAGCAGTCAGCTTTAGTTCAGATGGTAAAATATTAGTATCAGGTTCCCAAGACAAAACGATCAAAATTTGGAGCAAAACAGGAGCATTACTCAGAACAATTAAAACCAAAGCAGTTGTCAATTGGGTTAGCTTTAGCCCAGATGGGCGGGTTGTTGCAGCTGCTAATGCAAATGGCACTGTCAAACTATGGAACCTCAGAGGCAGACTATTGGCAACTTTAAGACATAGAAATGGCAAGAATAATCATGCAGTGTATAGTGTCAATTTTTCTCCTGATGGTCGCAGGATAGTCACAGGAGGTGGGGATCAAACAGTTAAAATTTGGCGTCTTTCTAGAAACAGAGTTATTCTGGAAACTAAACTTGTTGGCCATAAGCAAGAAGTTCTCAGTGCTAACTTTTCCCCTGATGGTCAAATAATAGCTTCCTCTAGTTCAGATAATACCATCAAAATTTGGAACTTAGATGGAAGTTTATTGAAGACTTTTGCAGGTCATGGAGACAAAGTTACTGAAGTTAGTTTTAGCCCCAATGGTCAGACATTGGCTTCAGCAAGTTATGACAAAACTATTAAATTGTGGAGTCTCAAAAACAGTTCTCTCAGTATTCTACGAGGACATCAACACAGAGTTTTGGGTGTGACTTTCAATGAAGATGGTAATATCTTAGCTTCTGCATCTCAAGATAACACGATTAAACTATGGAGTCCTACAGGTAAGTTACTCAAGACTCTTCAGGGACATACAGATAGAGTCGCAAGTGTAAATTTTAGTCCTGATGGTGAAATTCTTGCTTCTGGTAGTTATGACAATACAGTAAGATTGTGGTATCTTAACTATCCACAGAAAATCTGGAATTCTGAATTACTTGATTATTCCAGGTATTGGCAACCACACGGAGAAGTAGAGGAGTGGGGGAGTAGGGGAGTAGGGGAGATTGGATGTTTTGTGAAAGCAGGTAATTTTTGCCTAGTTCCCCTGAGCAAAATTCTTTCCTTTTTTCCCAATAAATTTAGCCTCCTGCCACAGTTCAATTTTTCTACAAATCAGTATTTTGAAGAAGTAAAGTATAGCAGTTTGGCTAAAATTACCCCAGTAGGGACGTTGCATGCAACGTCCGTACAAGCAGAATTGTTAACTAGACTACAATGTTGTTCAAAGGATACTAGAAATATTTGTCTTGATTGGAATTGGAATGTAAATTATCATTCTGTTTATCCTATCTCTAAGAATATTAATCTTATCGGGCATAATGATAGTGTAATGAGTGTCAGTTTTAGTCCTAACAATCAAATTATTGCTTCTGCTAGTAAAGATAAAACAGTCAAGTTGTGGAACCGCAAAGGTAAATTACTCAAAACTTTAGTTGGTCATAAAAAATGGGTCAATAGTGTTAGTTTTAGTCCTGATGGCAAAATGCTTGCTTCTGCTAGTGATGATGGTACAGTGAAACTCTGGAGTATAGATGGTAAGCTGCTCAGAACTATTCCTGCTCACGATAATTGGGTGTTGGGGGTAAGTTTTAGTCCTGATGGTAAGGCGATCGCTACGGCTAGTTATGATAATATGGTCAAACTCTGGAGTGTAGATGGTGAGTTGTTGAAAACTTTTTTAAAAGGTTCTAGTGATAGTGTTACCAGTGTTAGTTTTAGTCCTGATGGTCAGGTAATTGCTTCATCTAGTTATGATGGTAAAGTGAAATTATGGGGTCTTAATGATGGGAATTTATTGAAAACTTTGAGCGGTCATGGTGATAGTGTGATGAGTGTTAGTTTTAGTCCTGATGGTAAATTTTTAGCTTCCGGTAGCAGAGATAATACTGTTATTTTGTGGAATTTGGCATTGGATGATTTGTTAGAGAAAGGTTGTAATTGGGTGAGTGATTATTTACATACTAATCCCAATGTTTCTGATAGCGATCGTCAGCTTTGTCAAGTCAAAAGTTAAAAGTTAAAAGTTATAATTACCTCTTTTATAAATGTTTGCTACTAATATCTGTTATACCAATTTTATAAATGTTTACTACAAATACTGGAACTATTTCTAGTAGCCAATAGTCAGTAGCCAGTAGTCAGCTAGATTGAACTGTTATTATCATTTTTGACCATGAAATAATTCTCCAAGTGCTAAATATATATCTGACTTTAACCATTTTTGTTGACCAAACTATTCGTAACATTCTTTTTTCATGCATGGTATTATGTTATGTCCGGTTGAACAGTGATAAATAAATAACTACGGAGGAGTCAGGAGTCATGAGGAAAGAAAGAAGAAGGAATAGGAAGAATAGGAGAAGAAGAAGAAAGTTTTTTTTATAACTAATTATCCAGACACGATATTATACCAATTAAAAAAAAGAATGTTACAAATAGTTTCAACTTTTAGATGTGAAATAATTTCTGTAAATTACTGTAGTGTTAAAGTGTTGAATCAATAAAATATTACTTTTAACTTTTGACTTTTGACTTCAGTGAAACAGTATTCCCTATAAAAAGCTAAATGAATGATAATAATAACCAGATATTGCCAGTATTGCCAGAAATGAATTCTCTTTGGCAGGAAACATTAAATTGGCAACCAACAGCAGAACAACAGCAACAATTTCAGCAACTTTATCAGTTGATTATTATCGGCAATAAAAAGTTAAATTTAACTAGAATTACTAGCCCAGAAGATTTTTGGGAAAAGCATTTTTGGGATTCCCTCCGAGGCATTAAATTTATCTTAGAAAATCAGATAAACTCACAAGAAGAAAAAAAGGTTATTGATATTGGAACTGGTGCAGGTTTTCCAGGATTACCAGTTGCTATTACTTTACCTCAATATACTGTTACGTTACTAGATTCAACACGCAAAAAAATTAATTTTATTGAAACTATTTTAGCAGACTTAGCTATTAAAAATTGTTTGACTTTAACTAACAGAATTGAACAAATTGGTCGGGTATTTAAACACAGAGAAATTTACGATTTTGCTCTTTTAAGAGCTGTTGCTCCTACAATAGTTTGTGCTGAATATGCTTTACCAATCTTAAAAATAGGTGGTATGGCAATTTTATATCGGGGAAATTTTACAACTGATGAACGGGCTAATTTACGAGAAGTTGTCAAAATTTTGGGAGGAAAAATACATACTATTGAGGAATTTAAAACTCCCTTAACTAACAGTATTCGTCATTGTATATATTTGCAAAAAGTAAATAAAAGTCCGACAAATTATCCTCGTTCAGTTGGCGTACCGACTCAAAAACCTTTGAATCATCTACATAAATCTTAAAAACAAGCTTTAATACTTTCATTTTTTGCAGGTTAAGCCTAAACCTAAAATTCCAATAGCCATAACTCGTACTTCGTCTAGAAACAGGAATTATACCTTTCAAAACCATGTTTTTCAAATTCCTTTCTAACCCTTCTTCCTCACAGGAGTGCGCATTCCCTCTCTTGGTCAGCATTCCCTCACAGGAGTCGGCGTTCCGCAAGCGAGCTGTCGGCGGCGCGGGGTCCGACCGCTTGCGTCTGACGCACCCCGCGGGTTCCGACCGCTTGCGCCTAGTGGCGGCGCGGGGTTGCACCGCTTCTGCCCTCTGCCTTCTGCCTTACCTCTTTAGAATCTTCCCAAGAAGAGTTGCGCCAGAGCAAAGAACTTGCTCAAGTTACTCTAAAATCAATTGGGGATGCTGTAATTACAACTGATGCAGAGGGTAGGATTGAAGGGTTGAACCCGATAGCAGAAAAACTCACAGGTTGGTCAATGATGGAAGCCAGAGGTTTGCCAGTGGATCGAGTATTTTCGGTGATTAAAGCAAGTACTCGCTTGCCTATAGAAAATCCATTTGAAAAAGCGATTAACTCTGGCATGACTTTTAATATAGATACAGACGCTGTACTCATTGCTAAAGATGGTAGCGAATATGCCATTGACGATTCGGTAGCACCCATTCGCAATGTGGCTGGTGAGATTATTGGAGCAGTGCTAGTATTTCGGGATGTTACCCAAGAAAGATATCTGGCAAATCAGTTATTATGGCAGGCAAGTCACGATCAATTGACAAGTTTAGTTAATCGCCATCAATTTGAGCGAGAAGTTGAGCAGTTGCTGAAATTCAGCGACCAATACCCTAATAGTCATGCTCTCTGTTATCTTGATTTAGACCAATTTAAAATTGTTAATGATACCTGTGGTCATGTAGCAGGGGATGAATTGTTACGTCAAGTTAGTAATTTGCTGGAAAGTAAAGTAGGAAAAAATGATACTTTAGCCCGTTTAGGGGGTGATGAGTTTGGCTTGTTGTTACACAATGTAAAATTAGAGACAGCAAAGCAGATAGCGAATTCACTGCGGGAAGAAATTATGAATTACCGATTTATTTGGGAGGAAAAGGTTTTTAGAATTGGAGTGAGTATTGGTTTAATCTCTATCAGCAGTAGTACTCAAGAAGATTTAGCTAGCGTGTTGAGTGCTGCTGATGCTGCTTGCTATGCTGCGAAGAATTTGGGGAGGAATCGAGTTCATGTTTATCAAGTAGATGATAATGAGTTAGTCAGACAGCGCAATCAGATTGAGTGGGCAGTGAAAATTCCTCAAGCTTTAGAGGACAATAGCTTTTGTTTGTACTATCAATCTATTATACCTTTGATAGCAACTGATTCTGTTTCGGAACATAAAGAAATATTGTTACGCTTGCGGGATAATTCTGGGAAGATTATTTCCCCGATGGCTTTTATTCCAGCAGCAGAACGCTATAATTTGATTCATCAAATCGATCGCTGGGTAGTGAGCCATGTTTTTGCATATTTAGAACAGTGTTTTCAAGAAGTAAAGAAATTTGACTGTATGTATACTATCAATCTTTCTGGAGATAGTATTAATGATGAGAAGTTTGTTGAGTTTTTATATCAGCAATTTGACTCTCATCAAATACGACCTCAAATGATTTGTTTTGAAGTGACAGAAACTTTGGCAATTGCTAATTTAAAGAAAGCGGAGATGTTTATTTGCTCTCTAAAGGAGTTAGGTTGTAAGTTTGCTTTAGATGATTTTGGTAGTGGGATGTCATCTTTTGGTTATTTAAGAAATTTGCCTGTAGATTACATCAAAATTGATGGTTCTTTTATTAAAGATATGGTGGATAATCCGATTAACTGTGAAATAGTGGAGGCTATTAATCGTATTGGTAATATGATGGGTATGGAAACAATTGCGGAGTTTGTAGAAAATGAGGCTATTTTAGCAAAGTTGCAAGACATAGGTGTTGATTATGCTCAGGGTTATGGAATTGCTAGACCAAAACCTTTAGTTAGCCAGTAGTTCAACAATTAATAATTAATAATTAACAATTACCTATCCTTGAAAAGAAGAGGATTAACGCGGTAGGAAAAATTTTTTCTTTTTTATCCTTTAAAGAAGAGGCTTTAAACCTTAATTATTCGGTCAGTAGAGTAAAAGTGCATTTCATTATTAACACTTATGACTGATTTTGAATAACAATTATATAATAATTAATTATCATCATTTTATAAGATCGGAGAAACAAAAAAACTGAGTGTAAATTGCCATAAAAAATATATCCCGCCAGAAAATTTTCTAACGAGAGATTCAACAAATTTATTAATAATAAACTTTCTGATACCAATTCACTTTAAAGATGTCACAAATATTTTCAAACCCCATATCTGAAATAATTTCCTGAAATTACTGTGGCATCAGAGTTTTAAGTCTATAAAATCTTAGTACATGACTTTTAACTGTCTTGAGTGTGTCTTACATTCTGGAGGGGCTGTGTGCGGAATTACTTCCGCACTTTATAAGCCCCGTAGGAGACCTCAGAATTACACACTCGCTTTTAACTTCTGTGAAAAGGTATGAAATTCTAGTGATGATGGCTATTTGGACAAGTTTGTAAGTCTTGACCCATCAACTCCTCACTTTTTTCCCTCTGGGTTTCATCTACAGCTTGTAAACCAACCCAATTGTTAACAACTTCTACATCAAATCCCACTTCTCTACGATCGCCCACTTGTATTAGAGGACGACGGATCAGTAATGGGTCACTCAGCATCATTGTTAGAGCAGTTTCAGCATCTATTTGTTCGGGAATTACTGCTCCAGATTTAACTTTTGGAGCAGCTTTATTAAACCACTCTACTACTGGGCGATCGCCAAAAAATAAACGCAAATTATCTTTTGTCCAAGCTTCTTTCAACAGGTTGTGAGTTTCTAATTGATGACCTGCTGCTTCTAGCAAAGTCTTTTGCTTGGTGTTGTTCTTACAACCTGGTTTTTCATAAAAAATCACCTTTGCCATTGTATTATCTCCTCAGCAGTTTTTTGGTGATTTTTTCATCTTAATCCCTACTGAAATAGCAAATTGTTACCAATCATCAAGAAATTTGATTTTCAGGTATGGTATAATTTAATATCTGATTTTTATCTCATATAAAATACTTGTCAAAAAGCTAACTTTGTTACACAAATAATTAAATTATTAATCTATTAATTTCGATAATCCAATTATATTCTTCCTTCCTTTTTCCTTTTTAATCAATTCACTTAAATTATCAGTTTATTAATTTTGATGTTCCAGTTATCTTCTTCCTTCTTTCTTATTTATCCTTCTTCCTTCTTCCTTCTTCCCTCTTCCTTCTTAATAGCCATATTTTTCATCAGTTTTCCTCTAACAAGTTTGGCAGAAACTGTAGAAAAAACTGTATTAGAAAAAATCAAACAAGGGAGGGTACTAAAAGCAGGATTTAGAAGTGATGCAGCTCCTTTTAGCTATATGAGCAATGAAACCAATCTATTAGAAGGTTATTCTGTTGAATTGGTTAAATTAATTCATCAACGTTTAGAACAAGAAATTGATATATCGATTAAATTGGAGTGGCAAGAAATATCTCTAGAAAACCGTTTTCAACTAATCCAAGATGGGAAACTAGATATTGTTTGTGCTGCTACAACTATTAATAATAAGAGAGAAAAAATAGTAGATTTTTCCATTCCTTTTTTTACTACAGGTATTCAATTCTTAGTAAGAAAAACAGATGTAGAAAGATTTGACCCCATCAGAGGTACTACTGGAAAAGTATCCATAGGATTTTTAGCAAACTCAACTACTGATGAAGAATTTCGCCCTATTTATCCCAATGCAAATTGGCAATCACTTTCTAACAGAGCTGAAGGTATTAGTCAATTAGATAATGGTAAAATTGATGCTGTTGCTAGTGATGGAATTTTATTACTAGGAGAAGTTCGGCAACAAAATAAAACTATTAGTGAGTTTGAATTAATACCTGAAATTCCTTTTACTTTTGAAAATTATGGTTGTATTTTACCATTACAAAATCCAGATTGGGATAGATTTGTTGATACTACTATTGCTAGTGATGAAAATACTCAACTTTTGCATCAGTGGTTTGATCCTGAAAAAGGTAAATTTCCTTATGAAAGCTTCAGATAATCCATAGAAGGCAGAAGGCAGAAGGCAGAAGGCAGAGGGCAGAAGGGAAGAAAAGGTTATACCATTTCTCCGTGAAGTTGCACTTAATATAAAGATGAGAATAGTTACTTTAATAAGGTCTGGGCAATAATTATTAAGCGCATTGTTACAGAGAAATAGTATTAGACCAAATTAAGCAATTATCAATTATCCATTATCAATTATCAATTATCCATTAATAATCTCCTGTTTATCTATTCTGATGGGAGTATATTTTAAAGAAAAGTTTTAATGAACATATTATGAAAATAGAGGAATTATTAAGACAGTACGCAAGAGGAGAAAGAAATTTCAGTGGTGTTTATCTACATGAAGTACACTTGCTAGAAGCTGAATTAGAAGGGGCTAATCTTTTTGAAGCAGATTTAATAGGTGCTAACCTGAGTCGGGCTAATCTTAGTCGAGTAAATTTGGCCAAAGCTAATCTCAGTCGAGCTAATCTAATTGGAGCAGATCTAAGTGGGGCAGATTTATCTGGAGCTATTCTGACAGGGGCTAAACTCAACAAAGCTGACTTAACAGGAGCAAAACTTACCAGAGCAGACTTAAGTCGTTCTAATTTTAGTCAAGTTAATATGATTAATGCTGACCTCTCAAGAGCTATCCTCTGTGAAACAGACTTGCACGGGGCCAACTTATATGGCGTGAATTTCCGACGCGCTATTCTTAATGAAGCAGACTTAATTGGAGCTAACCTTGCCAGAGCAGATATGGCAGGAGCTGATTTAATTGGAGCAAGTCTAATGAGAGCTGATTTAACAGAAGCTATTTTGAGTGCTGCGGACTTAAATGAAGCAAGTCTTTTGGGTGCTAATATTTCTAGTTTAAATATAGATGGAGCAGCTCTCCAAGGAGTCATAATGCCAGATGGCGCAAGTTATGAAGAGTTTCAAAGAAGTATCCAATATTAGTACCTAAAGCCTGACACCAATGCTAAATTGCGTGGTGCAGGCTTTCTGATGTTTTGCTCGTGATTATGTGAGCTACTAAATCAAAATATTGAATTTTAATTATTAGGAACTATTTCTACATCTGAAATATTATGAATATGATTTTTATATAGTAATCCTATTTTATTTGTGTATAAAAATCTTGCCGAATAATTAACTAATTAATAATTAAATAATTTACCCATTTTAAGCCGAAAAAAGCGGTTGAGGGATAGCGAGGTTTCCTCGCCATATCCAATCAATCAAGAGAAGAAATAATATTTCCTTATATTCAATTCCATAGCGGTTTTAACCAGAGGTAATTATCAATTATCCATTAATGAATACTTTTAGGGCACAGCGGTGCGAACCCGCGACGACACGAGTCGCAAGGGAACGCGTACCAAGAGAGGGAATAGGCGGGAGTTTCAGTTTTTTTATCTACTTTTTGATTACCCGCAACCTATTTAGGATTGCTATATTTGATTATTAATATTAATTACCTACTTAATTTTTTTCTTTTTGCTTTTATTTTTCTTACTTCTACTGAAGTTTATAATTAACCTAATCAATAAAGCTTTTATTACTCACTAAAAGCAATGACTGATAGCTGATGACTGGCCGCTGAATGCTTACAAATAAATTGATTAATAGGCGTAATAAAAATGACAAGTACTGTTTATTTAAAAGATATTGCAGCATCTTTACCAGTTTTTTTAGAAACGGAACAAAAAGAAAAAATTCTGTTTGTAATAGGTGCTTTGATGACGCGATTAATTAGTTTGAAGAAAGCTGCTGAAATTATGGGGATTGATTCTGATGAATTATTGCATACTTTAGATTTATTAGGAATTGAATTTTCTTATCTATCTTCAGAGGATGCAGAATTGGAGCGGAAGTGGTAAAATATTTGAAAATTTTTATTGATTCGTCTCCGATTATTTTTTTAGTTAGATTGCAAGTTTTAGAGTTATTTCTTAATGCTAATGATTATTTTTATTTAACTCCATCAGTTATTACTGAAATTCAGGCTAAGAATGATGAAATTAGTCAGCAGAGTGAGCTTTTATTAGGAAAAGAAAAAATTTTAGTACAGGCAACTAATTTAAAATCTCTGTTTAATAGGCTTAATGTTAGTTTGGGAATAGGCGAGTCAGAGACTATTGCTTTAGCTACAGAATTACAAGCTGATTTTATTATTTTAGATGATTTAGCTGCTAGAAAGATGGCTACTAAGTTAGGATTAAATGTTAGAGGGACTTTAGCAATTTAAAAAAAGTTAGCTCAGTCAGGAAAAATAGAAATAAGCGATAAAAACGAATTTTATCACAATCTTATTAACATTAAGTTTAGAATTTCTCGTTCTATTTTTGATAGTGTATTTTACGACTTCTAAGTTAACTATGGATAAGCATTTCCTGGGTCATGCTCCGCAAACAGCAATCAGCTTTTTGAGCATATTCAAGCAATTACTGAGGTTAGTTTATAGCCAATTTTATTAATGAATTTTAGGGTGCATCTCATATTTGCAAAAATACTTTTTTCCCATATATTTCCTGTTCCCTGTTCCCTGTTCCCTAAAAGCGATAAATTTCTGGCTTTATTCAAAATTGAGATGCACCGGAATTTTAATTCTCCTTGGTGGATAATTTCTTTCTAGTATAATAATGAGTTAATAACAAATAGCTGATAGCTGACTGGTGACTGCTTAAAAATTTTCTTCACTCTCTTCTATAACTTCACAAATCTGTTTATCTACATAATTATCATCTATATTTTTAGTTATTAATTCTGCCAAAATTCCTAAAGATATTAATTGTACGGACAGGATAATACACAAAATTCCAAATAAAAATAAAGGGCGAGTACCTATAGGTCGAATTTCCATAAACCAAAGTACAGTTAAATAACCTAAAGATGTCATTCCTATAGCACCGAATAATAATCCTAAACTTCCAAATAAATGACCTGGTTTATGTAAATAATGAGTAGTTGCTAAAACAGTTAATAGATCGAGAAAACCACGGGTATAACGTTCTAAACCATATTTAGATTTTCCCTTTTTCCGCCGATGATGTCGTACTGTTACTTCAGAAATTTTAAATCCCAAACTATGGGCTAATACTGGAATATATCTATGTAATTCTCCATAAACTTTGATACAGTCTAAAACTTCTTTTTTATAAGCTTTTAAGCCACAGTTAAAATCATGTAATTTTACACCAGTTAAAATTGATGTTACTCCATTAAATAATTTCGATGGTAATGTTTTGGAAAAGGGGTCGTTACGATGTTTTCTCCATCCAGAAACTAGATCGTATCCTGACTCTAATTTTTCCAAAAATTTAGGTACTTCTGCCGGATCATCTTGTAAATCTGCATCTAGAGTAAAGATAATATTTCCTGTAGCTTTTTTAAATCCAGCAGATAAGGCGGAAGATTTACCAAAGTTTCTTCTAAATCTAATTCCTCTGATTTTCTGGGGATGTTCTTTGATTAATTTATTAATTTCTATCCAAGATGAGTCGTTACTACCATCATCTACAAAAATTATTTCATAACTATCAATTTCAGCTAAATTTATTACATCTAAAATTCTCTCAAACAAGGGTTTGATAGTTGCTTCTTCGTTATAAACTGGGATGACAAAACTGAGGTATTTACTATTCAAGGTTCAATTCTGATTATCAAAATTATGTTGATTGGTTAAAGCTTCTGAAGTCAAAAGTCAAAAGTTGAAAGTCAAAAATTAGAATTTTATCGGCTTAAAACTTTGATTATACAGTAATTTCAGGCAGTTATTTTACATCTAAAGTTTTAAAATATTTGTGACACCTTTAAAGTTAATTGGTATTACGATTCTAGGTCCAATTCTCATTCTCAAAATTATGTTGATGGGTTAAAGCTATCCCATATTGACGATTTTTTAATTTCAAATAGTCTGTTAAAACATTGTTAGTTGAGTATTGGATATTTTATTGATTTTCTTGAGTTTTCAATGGGTAACTTTTGGCTTGAATATATCCTTTCGAGGTAGATAATTCATATTCATTTCCGAATAATTCTGCTAAATCGGTAGGAGGAAAATCTGAGATTCTAAAACTTTTGACATTGCTCTGAATAATTCTGCTACATCAGCAGGAGGAAAATCTAACATTCCAAAACTTTTGAGAATTTTTTATTGATTAAAAATAGCAAGACATTTCATTTAATTCTCAGAATCATAAAATTGAGGTATTTAAGATTTTTAGCTCTGAATAATTC
Organism: Okeania sp.; assembly: GCF_983059655.1. Lineage (NCBI taxonomy): Bacteria > Bacillati > Cyanobacteriota > Cyanophyceae > Oscillatoriales > Microcoleaceae > Okeania > Okeania sp. The sequence continues at coordinate 55 of NZ_CEZPJD010000114.1, read as the reverse complement.
GTAAGCATTCAGCCGTCAGCGCTTCAGCGCTTCAGCTATTGCTTTTAGTGAGCGA
>NZ_CEZPJD010000113.1:0-14706 GCF_983059655.1 Okeania sp. | reverse complement strand
GAAAACCACCAATAATTTCATTCTCTGAAGCTCACAAAAAAATCGGCGCGTCAAATAAAAAGTATGAATCTTAGAAAGCGATCGCTTATCCTAGAATATTGGGAAAGTAGGTTAAATCAAGGAATATTTTCATCACCATAATTTCCGTTTCCCAATTTTAATACCCACATTCGAACCTATTCCAGTAATAAGATTCTTGCTAAAAACCCCAAATACTTTGAGAGTTAAAAACGAAAAACTAAGCTTTTAAAACACATTTTACTTAGGGCTTGCTGAATAAATATAAAAGTCTTTGCAGATAAATATTTTAGCCTTTTTAGGTCTTGAAAAAGTACCTGGTTTTTAGCTTTTTTTTCTCAAAAACCCACATTCCGCAGATTATTGAAGCAGATTTTATAATTATGAATTTTGTTAAGTGTAAAAGCTGAAATGATTGTCCGGCAATAATTCCAGGCTATTTATTTTTACAATAATAAGCGTCAAGTAAACAAAGAGAGAAAGTATGAAAGAGTCAAAAGAGACCCTATCTATCGAAGATAAAAAAATCAATTATCAAACAGGTAGAAAAACAAATCAAAAAACAAGAAGAAAAGGTAAAAGCTGCACTCAGTAAACTATCCAGGGAAGAATTTGCTTGTGAACCAGACGCTAAAACAGCAATAGAAAAACTATCGAAGTCTTGCAAATATCACCAAATCAAAGAAATTGAATACATAGAAAAGGCGAAACATAAAACAGCAGGAAGACCAAAAAAATTAGCTGAAGTATGGGAAATAAAATATCAAGTAAAAGGTGAAATAGAAACAAAAGAAGAAGTTATATTTGCAGAAAAAATAAAAGCAGGGAGATTTATATTAGCGACAAGTCTATTAGATAAAAATGAATTGAGTAATGAGGAGGTATTAAAGGAATATATAGCGCTTTTCACATGGATAGACTACAGTTAGTATGGGCAACCCAAAAGCATTTTTCTACCCCCTACTCCCTACTCCCTACTCTAAGTGCCAAAAATAATTTTGTGGTCTACTCAAATGAAAAGCGCTGTAAAGCATAACAATGTAATGAAAGAGGGTTTAGATTTTTGAAAGAGCCATTGTTTTTTACATAAGCGCGTATTTGTTAAAACCCCCGAAATAGTAGAAGTGATAGCAATGATCATGGGATTGTGTTTATTAGTGTGTAATCTTGCCCAAAGAAAGTTAAGACAAGAATTAGCTAAATTCGATGATGGTATCAGAAATCAAGTCAACAAAATTACAAATAAACCGATAATGAGGTGGGTATTTCAGATGTTTCAGTCTGTACACTTAGTAATCATAAATGGGCAAAAACTTTGCAGTAACTTAACAGATGAATGTCAAAAGATAGTCAAATATTGAGGAAATAGTTGTAGTCAATATTATCTAATAATTTGATTTGGTTTATGGGAAATGAAAAAAGTACATAGTAACTAAGAAAAGTTTTAAATAGAAATTTGAGCGGAGATCAGAATATTTTTCACTCTATCTTGTAATGTTGATTTTAACTGAGATAACTACCTTTATTGCCCGAGAACATCCAAGAGTGAAAACTCATTCAATTAAATTACTAAATACTCCCTATTTTTTGACATAAATAGTTAACATCATCCAGAAAAATTAGGTGAATAAAATTTTTATAGCTGGAATTTTTTAAAAATATCTATAATCTGAGTCACATCTGCGGAATGTGGGATCAAGAATGTAACGAAAGAAGATTTAGATTATTGAAAGACCCATTGTTTTTTACATAAGCGCGTATTTGTGAAAAACCCAGAAAGAATAGAAACAATAGCAATGATCGTAAGTTCTTAAATTACCAATTTTCCCATTTTGCTCTACTTTCTGTATTCCAATCATTAATAGTATTATCTTGATTTTTGATTGTTTGAGGTTGATAATTAACTTCTTCTAAATCATATTCTTCTTCTACTTCAAGCTCTTCATTATAGGAATAAATATTATTCAAAGGCTCCACAACTTTAGCCAGCGCATCTTGAATAAACAACTTAACAAATTCATCTTTTTTTGTTAATTGAAATTGTGTTTGTACTACCTCTGTAATGCCACCATCTCCCCAATCTTGATTATGACTAAAATATTCAATAAAACTCTTTCCAGCAATTCTTGTTAAATAAGCTGCACTTACTCCTTGAATTGCCTTCCCAATTAAAAAAGTTGCGATACTTAACTGTAAAGCTGTAGAAATTAATTTAATCGCCCCTTCAACAATGCCCAAACTAGCAAGTGTTTTAGCCAAAGACATTGCTAACTCTTGCCCTCTTTCAAGATTTAATTCACAACCATAAACTTTGCCAATTTCTACCACCATTTGAGCATTAACTGCAGCCGTGGCCAAAACATCAACTATAGGCAAAGGCGTAACAGCAATAACCCCTGCCCCTATCCACTGAAACCTTTCTACAATCTTCTCTGCTTTTCGTCGTCTTTGAGCATCAATTAAACATCTTGCCTCCTCCCCTAAACGCTGAGATTTTAGCAAAATATTATCAGCAATCAAATCTTCTCCTTCAGCCCGCAAAATAGCAGCCATACGTCCCATCAAAGCCATAATATCGGGTTCTGGCTGATATATTTCTCCAGCCTCAAGCTTAACAGAATGAGGACAAGCAGCGATCGCCACAATATCCATCTTGCTAAACCCTACTAATCTTTCCCTGAGCTTAACAATAATTGCTTCTCGGTCTTCTTCAGTGTAGAGGTCAATTTTATTAAAGACCACAAGCGATCGCTTACCAATGTCCACCAAACCTTTCAAAGCAGTATATTCAGACTTCTGTAAATCGTTATCAACCACAAATAGTAATAGATTAGCCTCTGTCGCCAAAATTCGTGCCAGTTGACCCCTTTCTGTACCTGCTACTCCCGCCTCTAGAATTCCTGGAGTATCAGTAATCAAAATTTCTTTTTCAAATTCCGGCATTTTTAAATGATAGGTTTCTCCTACTGTAGTTGACCCCATAGGTGCTTCTACCCTACCCACCATCTGACCCATCAGGGCATTAACCACAGAAGTCTTACCAGCGGAACCCGTACCAAAAACAACTACTTTTACATCACCTCGTGCTAGACTAGCTTCTATTTCTTGTGAACGCTCTAATAACGCTTGTCGAGCAACCTCATCTTGAATCAATATAGCCTGTTGTCTCAAAGCTTTAAGAGATTCAGAAGCAACCTCAGATTTCACAGCCGGAATCTTAACTTTAACTTTTGAACCTCGTCGCCTTTGATTTTTTTGAATGGTATATAGTCTCAAATAATATATGAAAGCAAAAATGACTATTCCAATGAGGAAAATTAATAGTAGTAAGAATAAGTTGGCCACAAGTGGAGGGGCAGACCATGAAATTTGACTGTATAGCCATGATAAAGAACCAATCAGCCAAATTATGAGAAATAAAATGAGGCTTAAACCTAGAATCAATATTAACAAGCGGGAAGTAGACATTTCGAGTTACTTGAAAGTAAGAGGTTTGAGGTAAATTCAGTTATCAGTATTTTCTTTTTTATCCCCTAAAAAGGGCAGGATACTTGTTTTTTTTGGTTATATAACGGGTAAGAGTTAATAGTGAGAAAAAAAGTGGAATGTATTCGATTAATTATCAGTTTATGTCCTAACCCCTATGGCTGTTATCTCTAAAATTTATTTGGTTAACAAGCTAATGGTCAGGAGTTTTTTTGTTATAGAAATTAAATTAATCAAGAAAAAAGAACATCAGCTTTAAAAATCCCTATTATTTATTGGTGTGCAATATTTTGAGTTGAAACACAATCTAAATTCTAAGACTTGAAAGCCAAGACTTAACGAAGTCAGAAGTCAGAAGCTGTTTTTGTAATAGGGATTTCAACCCCCTTTCAAAAACATTTCGCCATTTCTCGGCGGGGTTGCGCGACCCAATTATTTTGATAAAGCTTAAAGATAGGTATTTAATTAAATGATAGATAACTGGAAACAGAAGTTTAAATATTAAAATTTTGTATGTATGAAGCTATTTAAAAAACCATCAGAAGAAACACAATCAACTCCAAAAACTATTTCTGACAACAGTAATGAAACAGGTTTAGGAACATTTGGTGGTGTTTATACTCCCTCAATTTTGACAATTTTGGGTGTAATTATGTACCTCCGCTTTGGGTGGGTAGTAGGTAATGTTGGTTTATTGGGGACTTTGCTTATAGTCACTTTGTCCACAGGAATTACCTTTCTCACTTCTTTGTCAGTCAGCGCGATCGCTACAGATCGAATAGTCAAAGGAGGAGGTGCCTACTATATGATTAGTAGGTCTCTAGGTATTGAAACAGGTGGTGCAGTGGGAATACCACTCTACTTTGCCCAAGCTCTATCAGTAGCTCTTTATACCATTGGTTTTGCAGAAAGCTTAGTAGATGCCTTTGGTGGCCTTAATCAACTATATGTAGCTCTGATTACAACCATAGCAGTAGCAGTCTTAGCCATAACTTCGGCAGAGATTGCTATTAAGGCCCAGTATTTTATTATGGCTGCAATTGTTCTATCTCTAGTTTCATTTGCATTCGGACATCCCCTCGAAACAACAAATATAGAAATTTTTGGAGCTACAGAGAGAGTATCAGAACCATTTTGGACAGTTTTTGCAGTGTTCTTTCCAGCCGTAACAGGTATTATGGCAGGAGTAAGTATGTCTGGAGACTTGCGAGAACCCAGCCGTTCAATTCCTGTAGGTACTTTGGCAGCAGTTGGTACAGGGTATCTAGTTTATATGGTACTACCAATTATCCTGGCTATGCGGGCAGATGCTACTACTTTAATTGAACAACCTTTGGTGATGAAAGAAATGGCTGCTTGGGGGCCAGCAATTTTGTTAGGAGTTTGGGGGGCCACTCTTTCCAGCGCGATCGGTAGTATTCTGGGAGCACCAAGGGTCTTACAAGCTTTAGCAAGGGATGGAGTTTTACCTAGTTGGTTATCTTTTCTAGGTAATGGTAATGGGCCAAATGATGAACCCAGGATTGGTACAGCAGTAACTTTAGGTGTGGCTACTGCGACGGTTTGTATTGGTGACCTGAATATTATTGCCCCAGTACTGACAATGTTCTTTTTGACAACCTATATGGTTTTAAATGTGTCAGCAGGTATAGAAGGATTTTTGCAAAGTCCTTCTTTTCGTCCTACATTCAAAGTCCATTGGTCATTGTCAATGTTGGGAGCGCTTGGTTGTTTGGCAGTGATGTTTTTGATCAACGCTGTGGCTACAGTTATTGCTGCTTTGATAGTGCTAGTAATATTTTTCTGGCTACAGCGACGGGAGTTAGAGACAACTTGGGGAGATGCCAGACGCGGAATATGGATGGCGTTAGTGCGGGAAGGAATTCTTCAACTAGGTGAGGAAGATACTAAGAATTGGAGGCCACATATCTTAGTCTTGTCTGGGATACCAAAAAAACGTTGGTTGTTGATTAAATTTGCAGATGACTTAACTCATAATCGAGGTATGATTACAGTCTGTAGTGTTTTGCCTAGTGCGTCTCGCGATGTCTCTCAGCAAAGCAATATGCAAGATACAATTCGTGAGTATTTGGACAAGAGAGGAGTACAGGCTCTGGTGCGAGTAGTTACTGCTACAGACTTTTTTGATGGTGCGAAACTCTTGGTGGAAACTTATGGAATTGGGCCACTAACGCCAAATACTGTTGTACTTGGAGATAGTCAGGAACCTTCCAGGCGCGATCGCTACTGTCAGTTGATTAGTCATATTCATAAAGCGAAGAAAAATGTAGTGATTTTTCGAGAAGATAGCGATCGTGGTTTTGGTAAACATCGTCAAATTGATGTTTGGTGGGGTGGTTTACAAAATAATGGTGGCTTAATGTTACTCCTTGCATATTTGCTGCGTACAGATATTGATTGGCGGAATGCAACAATTTATTTGAAACTGGTAGTACCTGAACAAGCAGCAGTTCAACCAACTCAAGCAAATGTTGATAGTGTGATTAGAAATTTACGCATTCGCACTGCATCTCAAATTTTGGTTTCTAATGGTCGTCCTTTTTACGACATCTTGCATGAGTCTTCTCAAAATGCTGACTTAATTTTTCTAGGAATTCGGACTCCAGGGGAGAACTTTACTAAATATTATGAGGATTTACAGTCTAAAACGGTCGGTCTTCCTAGTACAGTATTTGTTTTAGCAGCACCAGGTTTTTCTTATGGTGAGGTTCTCAGCGATCGCTAATTTTGATTAGCTATTTTAGCTATAGAAGTCTATAAATTCAGGAGCAGTAATGTAATAATTTAATTTAGATGAATTAATATATGTCCCGCTCCAAAAATGTAAAAATTGGAGCAGGATTCCGATACTAGAGTTATATTATATTGATATCCTGCTTCATAAAACTGATACAAGGCGTCACATAACGTAAAAAATTGATAGCGTAGCTCCGACCCTAGGAGGCTGCTTACTTCCTGCTTCTACTGAGGCCGTCGGCGGTTACTCATCCACAGGCATTGACGGGTCTTGCCCAACCGCATCTCTACACTCTATACTTACATTTAAGTCTTTGTCAATTAACATAACTAAAACAGTCCTCAAACCCTTACTACGTCCTTCCTATTAGGGAGCGGGATTTCTTCTGAGGTCTATGTCTATATAGATAGACTGCCAGAAATGCGAATAGCAGCGATTAGTGCAGAAGATACAAAGCGTCACCCTCGTTACTACTTGGCTGTGAGAACTGGCGTATTATATCGCGCTCCGTATCGCAAATTGTTAACTAAGTCGAAACTCTCCGACCTAAACATATAGAGATTCTTACCAAACCTCAGCTAATTAGTGGGTTGACGTTTTTCTGGTTCAGAGATTGTCCTCAGATCAGATGCTTCTAACTTAATGGTAGTCCCAAACTAACACGCATTTAAATTGGGATTTTTGAAGTCTAGAACTATTACAGTAAGGTTTCTGAGCAATCAAAACAAATGCATGACAGCTTATGCTCCCCTCAGCATCAGTTTAATATTTCAGATTGCTCACCCGCGATAATAAATAATACTATAGTATATTTATTCCTACTTTGTTAATCAAAAAGTGGCCCGCTTATAGGCAAGGCTTTAGACCCATTTTTTCAGTAAAGTTTGTGGTCATTTTTGAGATATATAGTTAATCAGGAGGTAATAATGCCTTAATCTGACTGACAAATTCCTGGTGATCCACTACTGGTTTAGAAATATAACTATCTGCACCACTTTGCTTCAAAAAAGACTCTCGATCGCCTGCCATAGCATGAGCTGTCACTAATATGATTGGTATTTTATTGGTTTCTGGGTCAGCTTTAAGAATTTGAGTAATTTTAATCCCATCAACAGATTTACCTTGATAAACACTACGAGCTAGAGAAACATCCATCAAAATCAAGTCTGCTTCTCCTGAGTGAGCCATTTTTACGACTTCTTCTACATCTTCTGTGTGTTTAACTGATAAACCACCTCTTTTGGTCAAAATTTTGGAAAAAACTCTAGCATTAACTTGATCGTCTTCTACAATCAAAACAGTTTTCATACAAATCTCCCGCTAAATACTCGTAAGTGTAAAAATCCCATTATAAAGTTTAGACTAAATTTTCTTATAGATTAGGGATAAACAATTTAGTTTTAACTGGAAGAAGCCCGATGCCGTTTGCAAATCATTCAGTAGAAAAAGGCAACGTCGGCATGGGTTAACAAAGTCAGAAGTCGGATAGGGGAGCTGTCGGATTGGCGACGTACAGAAGTTATTTTTGTAACGGGTATTTGAGCAAGGCTGCAAAAATATTTCGCCTTAAAAGGCGAGGTTGCACAACCCATATTATTTTGATAAATTTCGGCCTTAACTATCCGGTGTCATTTGAGAGTCTATGAGAAGCCATTTGGTATCTATTTCAGAAGTTAAAAGTTCAATACCCATCTAGGTTTTATAATTCTGGCAGTCATTTTTCATAATTTTTCGGTCTCCTGAATCCTTGTAGTTGTTAGGCTCCTGAAAACGGTTTTCCTATAGCCTTTGTATTTCAATAAAAGATACCAAATGGGTTCTATATAGGGTTTGATGAATCTGTATTAAATAAATCTTGGTACTTATGCTGTATTTGGTCAATTCTTTGACGTTTTGGGTTAGATAGCCGAAAAAGCAAACGCCAGTGTTGTTGAAGTTAAATCGAAATTATACATCTCAATTACTTTCTTATAGAGATGAAATAGTGTTTATAGATTGCAGTATCAGAGAATATTTTAATGAGGAATTAAAGTTGAAAATTGATAGAGATATAAATGCTACCATCAATTTAAAACGAGTTGGGCTGGACTTATTCGGTGACGATAAACTGCAATAAAAACAAAGTGGTTATTGTGCTTGTCAAAAACTGCTTCTGTTTATAAGGAAGTTATGGCCGTCTTCAAAAAGCATCAGAAGCCTAAACAGGCGCATCCGCTTTCTGTGTAGATAAGTCACCTATTCCATGCTGAAAGTCTTAAATTGTAATAACATTTGGACTTAGAGACTGTTTTTTAAATAAGTATTTAAGAAGTTATGGATCGACATTCACACATGAAGTGCGAAGGAGTCCAGAGATTGAAAGAAATAAGTATGGCAGAGTAGTGTATAGGTATTCATACTTCTAAGCTGACAAATAGCAAAGTATAGTTGTGTTAAAAGAGTACTCCCCTATTTCTTTACACATTCAATCTATTAGTCTCTCAAATTGTGCTTTGTCATTTTTTATAAATCGTAATCTAAATAGCAACTCATGGCCAAACAATTAAATCTACTTTCCGGACAAGTAATTACTGCAGCACTGCATATTGAAATGCAGCAATCATATCTTGAATACGCCATGAGTGTGATTGTCGGTAGAGCCTTGCCAGATGTTAGAGATGGACAAAAGCCAGTGCATCGTCGAATTCTATACGCCATGCATGAACTTGGTCTCACCCCAGACAGACCATTTCGTAAATGTGCCAGGGTGGTTGGAGATGTTCTAGGAAAATATCATCCTCACGGCGACCAAGCTGTTTATGATGCCATGGTACGGATGATTCAAAACTTTTCCAGTCGTTATCCATTAATAGATGGACATGGTAACTTTGGCTCCATCGACAATGACCCTGCTGCTGCCATGCGCTATACAGAAAGTCGCTTGGCATCTATTAGCAATGAAGGCTTACTTACCCAAATTGGTGAAGCTATAGTTGACTATACCAACAACTTTGATGGCTCCCAGCAAGAACCTACAGTATTACCTGCACAACTACCTTTTTTATTACTTAATGGCTCTTCTGGTATTGCAGTAGGAATGGCAACTAATGTTCCGCCACATAATCTGGGAGAAGTAGTAGATGGTCTCATTGCTTTAATTGATAATCCTAATCTTTCTGATGAAAAGTTATTTAGATTGATTCCTGGGCCTGATTTTCCTACTGGTGGGGAAATTGTTAGTACTGATGGAATTATTGATGCTTATACCAAAGGTAGAGGTAGTATTCCCATCAGGGGAGTGGCCACTATTGAAGAAGTTCCTACAGCTCGTAGGCGTCGCACAAAAAGGGCTATTGTGGTAACAGAGTTGCCTTACCAGGTTAATAAAGCGGGTTGGATTGAAAAAACAGCAGATTTGGTTAATGCGGGTAAAATAGAAGGTATTTCTGATTTGCGAGATGAAAGCGATCGCTCTGGTATTAGGGTTGTAATTGAACTTAAACGTGAAGCTGACCCTAGTGTTGTACTTCACCACCTCTATCAGCATACTGATTTGCTTTCAAAGTTTGGTGCTATTATGTTGGCTTTGGTTGATGCACAACCACGACAGTTATCTCTACGAGAATTGTTACAGGAATTTATTAGTTTTAGGGAACAAACTTTAACTCGTCGCTACAGCAATGATTTGGAAATAGCTCAAGGTAGATGTCATATAGTCGAGGGTTTGCTCAAAGCTTTAACAGATTTGGATACTGTAATTGATATTCTCAGAAATGCACCTGATGGTAGTAGTGCGAAGGTTAGTTTCCAAGAAAATTTGGGTTTAAGCGAAAATCAAGCTGATGCTATTCTGGCAATGCCAATGCGCAGACTGACTGGTTTAGAAAGACAAAAATTAGAGGAAGAATATCAGCAACTTAGAGGGAAAATACAAGAATTACAGGATTTATTAAGCGATCGCCGTCTACTTCTAAGATCGCTGAAAAAAGAATTGCGGACTCTAAAACGCAAGTATGGTGATCCTAGACGTACTCGAATTATTGTTCAAGCAGAATCAAATACTTCTGTTTCTCAACAGAAAAGCAATGTAGAAATTGCTAATCAAGAAACAAATAAAGAAGCTAAAGGTAGAGGTAGAAAATCAAAAAGTACGACTGTTGAACCACAAATTTTAACTTTGGAAGCTGCTCCACCACCGACTGAAGAAATTGTTATAGAATTTACTCACCGAGGATATGTAAGACGATTAGCTGCTAAAGAATTTGAAAAACATCAAATCGATAAAAAATCTAGTATTATTACCGAAAATAATAATGATTTTACTATTAATATAATTGAGGCAACTACAGACCAAACTTTAGTGGTATTGACTCGTACTGGTAAAGCTTATCCTCTGAAAGTAAATGATATTCCTTCTAGTTCTAATCGTTCGACAACACGACATGAATATAAAGGTGTACCTTTAGTAACATTATTATCACCGTCAGCAACTAAAGAAATGACAGATGCTCGTCAGGAATTTATTATTGCTCAATTTGTTTTACAGGAAGCTGAAGAAAATAAAGATTTAATTATGTTGACTCAAAATGGTAAAATTAAGCGTTTATCTTTGTCTGATTTGAGTGATATTACAAATCGCGGTATAACAGTAATTAAGCTAAAGGAAGATGATGAATTACGTTATGCTAATTTAGCTCAGGTAGGGGAACAAGTAGTTTTGGCAACTTCTGGGGGGAGATTATTAAGATTAGAAATAGATGAGGAACAGTTACCATTAATGGGACGTACTGCACAGGGGTCTCAAGCAACAAGATTAAGAAAACAAGAGGAATTAGTAGGTTGTGTAACTTTGGATGGGGAAAGTAATTTATTTTTAGTTTCTCAACAGGGTTATGGAAAGCGCATTGCTATTGGTTCGTTGCGAGTTGCTAATCGTGGTGGTATTGGTCAGAATGCTTTTCAGTTTACGAGACAAACTGATGTTTTGGCGGGAATAGTTGTTGGTGAGTCGGGTGTAGTAGCTCAGATGTTAACAACTGATGGTAAGGTATGTGGAATGATTGTAGATTCAGTCAAAGTTTATGGGCAGGATGATAGGGGGAGTCGGTTGGTGAAATTGGGGGCAAAGGAGAGGATTATTAAGGTGGTTGGTTACTGATAGGTTGCATCATATTTAGTTAAAATTTTTCACTTTGGTGAAAGAAGGGCAAGAGAGAAAAGAAAAGTTCTCACAGAGAAAGTTTTTTATAACTAATTATTCTGACTTTATGTGATAGTGCTTTTGTAAGCATTTAGCCGTCAGCTATCAGCTATCAGCTATTATTTTTAGTTTAGGATAAAAGCTGTTATTAATTGTATTACTGCAAAAGTTTGCTCCTTTGCCTTTAATGTCTAAATTAATTGAAAAACTGTTTTATATGAGAGACTCTTGTTGCTGAAAGTTCACAGCTAATAGCTGAATGCTTACGTGCTTTTCACCTTTACAGCACTTTTTAGGAAGCGTGAGGTACAGTTGTGAAGTTAATCTTTTGAAAAGCGCTGTATTACACCGATGCTACCGGATTTGATATTAAAGGTAGAAAGTTTTTTTGTCACTAATTATCCGGACATGATATGACCTGCCAGACATCGGCATTAGGATAATAATGTTGGCGTTGTTTACACAACCATTCATAAGCAGTATCGATATTTTCAATCCTCTCGGTTTTAACCAGAGGTAATTATCAATTATCCATTAATGAAAACCTTCATATTCCGCTCCACTACCAAGGACTACCGACCATTGTAAACCCTGCCCAGTAATAAGGATGGGAAAAATTTTTCTGATTCATCTGAGCTAACTCTGGGGGTAAAGGCATTTCTCCACGACTTCCTGAAACTTTTAATATACCATTTTCGATAACAACTTTACCCTTCAACATTGCTATTTGTGCTTCGCGTAATGCTTCTGCTTTAATACTAACATTACCTAAATAAGAGTAAAATTCTGTCATTAATCCTAATGTTGCTTCATCATTAACTAACCATAAACTTGCTAATGCTGATTTTACTCCAGTTGCTATTGCTAACCCAGCAAAACCTAACTCAGAATTTTGATCTCCTACTGCTGTACGACAGGCGGATAATACTAATAGTTCAACTTCGGGATTATTCCATTTTAAATCGCGCATTTGATGTAAGTGTAATTGTTCATCCCATAATTGAATATAAGATTTACTAGCATTGCCTCCTCTAAATTCTGCATGGGTGGCTAGGTGAATAATTGGATAGGGATAATTTTGGCGTTGGTTAATTAGGTTTTTCCGAGTGAATTCTTCGTTGAGGAAAATATTACCTTGTTGTGAATTTTGTGTAATAGCTTTTAATTCTGCTGGTACTGCTGGTAAGGGTGGTTTGTTAGAAAATTTACTGGCTCCCATGGCTAAAAGTTTTGTATTTTTGAGGGAGTTGTAGTTACTATTCATTAAGCTGACACTGGGTATTAAACTGATGTTATATTTTTCTATCAAAAATTGTTTTCCATCATGTAAAGCTGCTAAGGGTAAGAGGCGAAAACCTGCGTCCATACTAAATAATAATGTATCAATATTTGCTGCTTCTAATTCTGCTGAAATTGGAGATATTAACCAGTTGTATAGTTTTTTTGCTGTTGGTAAATAGTTATGATTATTACGTTGTTTTGGGTCGATAATATCTAGATAAAATTGTACTGCAATTTCCCATAATTGTTCTCTATTGACTTCAGAAATAGTTTTGAGAATAGATTGGCCGTCGGGGGTGAATAATATTAGTTGTAGTTGGTCTTGATGAACGTTGACGTAGAGAACTGCTGATTTTTGTCCGGTTTGATGGTGCATATCTGCTAAGATTTCTCGGACGTTTTTTGTGGATAGTAATTTTTGGTCGAGATTTTCTCCTAGATAATTTGAATATTCTTCGATTCGGCTTTTTTCTAGGGCTAATATCATTTGGGATGGTGAGGTTTCTACTGTTAATGGATTGGTTGGGGTTAGATTTAATTGTGGTAATTGTTGATTAATTTTGCTTGAATTTGGTAAAGGGTTATTGGGGTTATTGGTAGAGTCGATTAAGTTGTTGGAATTTGTGCTGATGAGAGTTTTACTGTTATTTTGTGGAGATTGAATGGTATTTTGAGTTGCGGTCTGTCTGGAAAAGTTAATAATATTACTGGTTTGTCTGCCAGAGATATTGTCTGGATTTTCTCGGAAATTCCTATTAATAGCTGAAGTAGGACTTATGGGATTAGAATTATTATTTATTGTTGATGGATTAGTATTAGTTGAAGTTTGATTCTTACTAACTACGGGAGAGGGAGAGTAGTTGGTAATTGGTGATAGGTTAGAATTTGGTGTTATTGATGGTGGAGTTGGATTATTAGTTAGTGTTGGGGATGGTGGAGTTGGGTTATTAGTTAGTGTTGGGGATAAATTTTCAGATATCTGTGTATTTGGATTCATAGTTGTTGGCGTTGGAGGTGAATTTTCAGATATTTGTGTAGTTGGATTAATAATTGTTGTTACTGGAGTATTGTTAGTAGTTGGAGGTGGGGATATAGGCATTCCAGAAGTCGGATTATTTTCTACTACTGAACTAATAGAGTTGTTTGGTTGATTAAGATTAATTGTTCCTGTATCTGTAAAGATTTCTCCAGTATTAATGCTTCCTACTTCAGTAGTCAGATTAATATCGCCACTTTCTTGAGGAGCAGTGGAAGTAATATTACCTGTATTTATATTATTTCTAGCACTAATATCAATGTCGCCAGCAGTGCCTGTTCCTGCTTGAGTTGTAATATTATTTGTATTCACAGAACCTGCCTGACTATTAACAGAAATATCTCCACTATTCTCCCTGCCAATAGAACTAATATTTTCTGTATTAATATTGTCTCTTGCTACAATATTTATATCCCCAGAATTTCCAGTTTCTGCAATTGTTTCAATATTATTTGTATTAACAGAACCTTCTGGACTATTAACAGAAATATCTCCACTATTCTCCCCAGCAATAGAATTAATATTTTCTGTATTAATACCATATCTTGCTGCAATATCTATATCGCCAGAATTTCCAGTTTCAGCTTCAGTTACTACATCATTAGTATTAACTGAACCTTCCTGACTCTCAACAGAAATATCTCCACTATTATTATTGCCATAGGTACTAATATTTTCTGTATTAATATCTCCTTCCGCACTAATATCAATATTACCCGAATCTCCAGAGTTGCCAAGGGATTCAATATTACCTGTGTTTACCTCGCCATTATCGCTACTAACCTCTATGTCCCCACTATTTTCTCCACCACTAGAATTAATGTCCTCAGTATTAATATCTTCTCCTGCTTCGACAGTAATATCGTCTGAGTTACCCGAGTTAGAGAGAGACTCAATATTTTGAGTAGTAATAGATCCATCAGCAGCAATAACTTCCACTTCTCCCGA
>NZ_CEZPJD010000112.1:3671-14760 GCF_983059655.1 Okeania sp. | reverse complement strand
TCGCGCCAGCGTTGCAAAGCAAACGACCGCTTTTTATCCCCTTAAAAGGGGAGGCGCATACCCACGATTTTTCGGTAAAAAACGAACAAGAAGATTTGTAATATAAACTACTGTTATTAATAAGCTAGTGTTTCTAGAGTTTCCCGTAAATAAATACTAACTTGCCGATCTAAGGATAGATTTGGCTGCTGACCTTCATTAATCTTACGCTCTAATTGCCATCTCTGAAAACCTGAACTTACAGCGATCGCTTGCTTCAAGCTATCCCACATTCTAGATTCTGATTCATTTTTTGTAATTACTTTGGCTGAATTATTATTCCAAGAGGAGACATTAAATTTATTCATAATACTTACCTAAGTTAGTGATAAAGTTGCTGAGATTTTTAGCTTCTACTTCTTTAAAGATAACTCACTATCCACAAACTAGGTATTAGTATAGGACTACATATGTCATCAAATCTTGACTTTTAGATATCATTTTTAAATTTATTCAAACATTAAGTATAGGCAGTTTTAATACCTACCTACTTTCTCAAATTATTTGTTATAAACTGCATCTCTCATTAAAAAAAACTGTAACAAAAACTGCTTTTTTTCAGACATACGAATATTTGATACAAATTCCCTATATACAATTTAATTAATAAACATCTCCAGAAATGAGGGAGTAGGGAGTAGGGAGAAATAATTGATGATTTCTGTACGATAATTGATTTTATTTTTGACTATTGGAAATGTCTAATGTGACTTGATATAACTGAACCTGCTAAAAATTTAAGTTGCTACATTCAGGTAATATTGCTTTTGCCTGACAATCTGAAGCTGTTATATAAACGAAAGATTAAGTAGGGTGTATGACGGCACAATTACCATTTGTGGAATTACAATAGAACTCCGTTCTGCCTTGCGAACAATTTTACGCCTCACACTATGAGGTAGTGCCATCTGTAATTAGCTTCACACCCCACCCTATCTAAATATTTATTTGACTACACTTTCTCAGTCTTTTACACTGAAAGTTTCCGACGCTTAGTTACCATTTGATAGCCTTCAACTATATCACCTTCAGCCCAGGAACTAAAGTTGTCTAAGCTAATGCCACATTCATAACCTGCATTGACTTCTTTGACATCATCCTTAATACGCCTTAACGAGTCCAGTACACCTTGGTGAATAACTTCTCCTTTACGACGTACTCTTACCTTACAGTTACGGATAACTTTGCCAGAAAGTACATAACAACCTGCAACAGCGCCACGATTAATATTAAACACAGCACGCACTTCTACTTCACCTAATGGCTCCTCTACTAGCTCAGGATCTAATAGACCTTCCATTGCTCCTTGAATATCATCCAAGAGTTTGTATATGACGTTGTATTCTCGTACATCTACTCCCGCAGCATCCGCTGCTTGACGTGCTCCTGATGCCATCGTTGTATTAAAGCCAATAATTACAGCTTCACTAGCCGCTGCTAAGTCAATATCTGTTTCTGTAACTTCTCCCGCTCCAGAGAATAATAGCCTTAGTTGCACTTCATTTTGAGGTAGTTGTCGCAGAGCTGCAACAATAGCCTCAAGAGAACCTTGAACATCTGCTTTTAGTATCAAGTTTAGTTCCTTAAGATCTCCTGCTTGGGCACGAGCTGAAACAGCCCCAAGAGTCGTTCTACGCATAATACGAGATTCTCTTTTAGCATCTGCTCTATCTGTAGCAATTGATGAAGCATCTTTTTCATATTCAAACACATCAAACTCATCACCAGCTTGAGGCACATCTCTGAGACCAAGAACTTCTACCGCAAAAGATGGACTTGCTTTTTCTACCCGGTTGCCTCGGTCGTCAATCATTGCCCGCACTTTTCCGTAGGCAGAACCAGCAACTACAATATCTCCCACTTTCAAAGTCCCATTTTGCACTAACAAACTAGCTACTGGACCTCTAGCTTTATCTAAATGAGCTTCAATTATCGTGCCTTTGGCCAAACGTTCTGGGTTAGCTTGTAAGTCTTCTACTTCCGACACTAACAAAATCATTTCTAGTAAACTATCCAGATTCTGTTTCTGGAGCGCGCTAACTGGAACCATAATAGCGTCACCACCCCATTCTTCAGGAACTAAGCCATGTTCCATCAATTCTTGCTTCACACGATCTGGGTTAGCTTCTTCTTTATCAACTTTGTTTATTGCTACTATCAGTGGTACTCCCGCAGCTTTCGCATGACTGATAGCTTCTATGGTTTGTGGTTGTACACCATCATCTGCTGCCACAACTAGCACTGCGACATCTGTAACTCTTGTTCCTCTTGCTCGCATAGCAGTGAAAGCTTCGTGACCAGGAGTATCTAAGAATACTACTTGTTGCATCTGACCTTCATGTTCAACATCAACATGATAGGCTCCAATATGTTGAGTAATACCACCTGCTTCTCCTGCTGCTACTTTAGTGGCACGTATTGAGTCTAGAAGACTGGTTTTTCCATGATCGACGTGCCCCATGATTGTTACTACTGGAGGACGACGTTGAAGCTTTTCTAGGTCAGCATCTTCCAGCATTTCAGTAGTTTTCTTCGCTGCTGACTGTTCTTCTTGGGCTTCTACAGGAATTCCTTCTTCTTCTGCAACCATTTCTATGGTGGCAATATCTAAGCTTTCTGTAATATTGACTGCGATGCCTTTGATAAATAGTCTTTTAATAATCTCTGTTTCTGCCACTGCCAAAGCTTTTGCTAATTCTTGAACTGTCATGCTTGAATTAATTACTAGCTTTTCTACCGGTTGAGCTTCAACAGACTTATTTTGTTCAGCAATTTCAGACTTGACAGTTTGCTGTGGTGCACTAGGCCTCTTTTTGATGCTGGGAGTGCTATTACCAGAATTAGATTTAGTTTTGCCAGAACTACTATTTGGTTTTGGTGGGCGAGCTAAAGATAAGCTCATTGTTACTGGTTCTGGCTTACTTAAAATTTCTTCTAAATCTTCATCATCTTCTTCTAGGAGTGGTTTAGGACGAAGACGTTTTGCTTTTGCACTAGCTTTGGCATTTTTCTGAGCAATTTCGCTTGGATCTTCTTCTTCTTCTTCCCAAGTTGGACCTTTCTTTAATTTTGATGATGAAGGCTTAGTTGGAGAGATTATTTTTCGTCTTGGTTTTTCTAGCTCATTATTATAGTCTAATTCTATTATTTTTTCTTCTGGTTCTTTTTCTTCTGTTATATCTAAATCAATATCTGTATCTTTATCTTTTACAGAAGAATCAAATGATGTTTTTAGTTTTGGTTTTGGTGCAAGCTGAGGTTTTTGTAATTCTTGAACTGGCTTTGATTTAACTGTAGGTCTATCTCGATGTTTTTGCTTTGACGGACTTACAGTTTCATTGCCTGAAATAGTTGCTTTTATACTTTTTGTTGTTTGAGAAGTATCTTTGTTTTCTTTTTTATTAACAATTGCAGGCTTTTGAGAGGGTTTTTCTTCTCTCTTCTGAGAAGGCTTTTCTTCTCTTCTTTTTTTAGCTTCCTGCTTTGTTTTCTTATTTTTTTGATTAGGCTTTGTTGTGGGTGTACTTTGTAGATTTCGATTTATGCTAGGAGGTGCTGGTCTTACAGGTGGTGCTACTAACTGGGGGACTTCCGTTTCAACTGTATTTTTTAATGATGCATTCAGAGCTACATCTGTAGATTTTTTATCTACTTCTGATACAGATTGACCTTGCTCTCCCTCTAGCTTGAGGGACATATTTGGCCTTGGTTTACCGATATGCTTAGTTTGCCGGTCTAATGTTTCTGGTGCTGGAGGTTTTGGAGGAGTTGCCACTAATTGAACTTTATTATTCTGGTTTTGGTTTTGATTTTTTTGTTTAGATTTAGATCTTTCTTCTAAGGGTTTGGGTTTGGGTTTGCGTATTTCTAATATCTGCTGTTTCTTACCCTCGTTATGATTAGAAGTTGACTCTTGATTTTGAGAGTTGCTTTTTTCGGGAACAGAAGACCTACTGGGAGAGTGGGGTAAGCTTTCTGCTTTTTTGCGGATTAGTTCTGCTTCTGCTTCTGTAATAGTACTACTGTGACTCTTCACAGATATGTTAAGTTGTTCACAAACTGCTAATATATCTTTGTTATCCAAATTCAATTCCTTTGATAATTCGTAAATTCTTACTTTTCCGTTGTTCATCCACTCTACCCTCTCTTTACAAGTCTATAGTTTTACATTGTCATAATGTTTATTTAAAGACTACACTACAATCATACTAGCTTTAGGCTCAGTTTAGCTACTTAAATGCTTTTTTTTTATTTTTACTGCTTTGAGTTTATGAACTGTTTAGCTAATGTCTCGATTAAGTTGATATTTTAGTTAAAACCGATGATTATTTAGATTGGAGAAATGAATATTTCAGATTAGTTGGCTGAAAGTATAATTGCTCCATTTATTAACTAGACCCGATTTTTTGTTATGGGTTGAAAATTATACATAATTAAGTTTAAGTTTCAGGCAATTGTATTTATTCCTCCAGTTTGAGTTTGTTATTTTTTATACATAAAAATCTTTATGGTACTTCAGTCAAGGGTTTGACTTTTATATACTATGTTGAATTCAATCAGAATTTAAGTTTCCTAAGACATTTATTGTCCTTAGAGTATCTATTCTAGCAGGATTTATAATTTTTATGCAGTCTGAATGCTGTCTTAAGCTTTTCATTTAATTTGAAAACAGGCATACTGTTTTACAAGGGATTCAGTTATCTAAAATTAAAATGCACTACAGCTTAGTAACTTATTAGGTCTATATTAATGACAGATATAGTAATCAGGAATCAGTTGTGAGAATTGAGGTGTTCCTTAAAAGTATGGAATATATCAATTATGATATTCATATGATACGTTTTTTTCTTCTTCTCTGTTCCCAGCTCCGGTGTTCCCTGTTCCCTAAAAGTTTCCAATATCTCACAACTCAAATCATATTGCTATATAAAATATCTAACTGCTAGAGAAGATAGACAAAATTAATTGTGATATTCAATTTATTTAGTAATTTACAGTTCATTTGTGAATTATGTAAATATTATTTTATTCTACTGTACAACTGTTTGTTGAAGTATTTTCAGCCATCATCCTTTGTATTTTTGGATGAAGAATTTTTCAATCTCTGCCACAATGCTTGATATATTTCTGGTGATACATAAGTTTTAAGTGAACGGCCTAATTTATTTTTTTTACGAGCAATTTGAAAACATTCTGTTTGTGGACAAATGTAAGCTGAACGTCCTTCTCCTCGATCTAATCTAATGGTAGAAGATTTTTTAAGACGAACAACTCGCCAAAAATCTTCTTTGGGAGCAAGTTTTTTACAACTAATACACCGACGGTAATTTGGCTTCATTTTAACTTTTTGTTTGATTAGAACTTTATTCAATTACTTTTGATTCTGTTCAGAATAAATTGGCAAATATCAAGTAATATTATCTATGATTTTCCCTAATACTTTTACTTAAGAGTTAGCCAAAACTAGGTCAAAATTCTCTTCTTTAGAGGTAATAAAAAGTGGTCATTTTCGCTTCACATAACTTTTCTATCTCCTAGGGAGAAGCTGCGCTAACGGAATGCTACCGCAAACGTTAACAACTAGCCTATTACAGAGTAGCTCAAGCTTATTGCCAATATGGAAAGAGCAGCAAACCCATAGCATTCCATAGCAGGTTTCCTCTAAAGTTGAGATAAGACCAAAACTCATAAAGTCTGGAACCACTAGAGTAGTATTAAAATGACAGAACTGCCAAAAAAAATCCTTAACTGAAGCAAATTGTGCCATATCCAATTGACTAAGAGAGAAGAAAATTCAGTATTTTCTTGCCTCCCTATTGCAAGAGATACTTTTAAGTATTAACGTTTGCGCAGCATAACTATAGGAAAGTTTTTCCAGAGGCTAAGTGAAATGACATTGTACTTAAAAGCTCTAATATGACTTTGATTGTAAATAATTAACTCTATCTCTGAAATGATCAACTTTAATATCTAAAATATCTAAGTTAATTCCACAGGATATTCAGTTTCATCAACTTCAGAATAATTATCTGAATCTTCAAAATCTGTATTCTCTAACTCTAACTCCTCAGCATCATTTTCTTCTTGTTCAGCTTCCTCTTGTTCAGCTAATGCTTGTTCAGCTTCTTCTTGTTCAGCTAATGCTTGCCGATGAGAAACTTCAACTGCAATTTTGCTATCTTCTTCAGCATGATCGTATTTATCAGTGTCCTTAATATCAATTTTCCAGCCAGTGAGGCGAGCGGCCAGACGTACATTTTGTCCTTCCTTACCTATAGCCAAACTAAGTTGATCCTCCGATACCAAAATATGTGCCCTCCTTTCCTCTGGATCTATTAAACGAACTTCGTCTACTCTAGCTGGACTAAGGGAATTGGCAATATAAGTTGCAGGATCTGGAGACCAGCGAATCACATCTATTTTTTCTCCCCTTAGTTCATTCACAACTACCTGAATTCTCGATCCCCTAGCGCCAATGCATGCTCCAACAGGATCTACATCTCTTTCTAGAGTATCAACTGCAATTTTAGTCCGAGGGCCAACATATCGGGATGGCGGATTTGCTTCCCTGGCTACTGCTACAATTCTCACTATCTCATCTTCAATTTCTGGGACTTCGTTGGCAAATAAATAAACCACTAAACCAGCATCAGCCCTAGATACAAGTAATTGAGGCCCACGAGTTGAGCCTTCACATACTCGCTTGAGATAAACTTTGAATGTGGCATTAGCACGGTAGTTATCGTTGGGTAATTGTTCTCGCTTAGGTAGTTCAGCTTCTACTTCTGGCCTACCAAAACCACTATTTGCAGATAAGATAATTGATTGTCTTTCAAATCTTAGGACTTTGGCTTGAAGAACTTCGCCTTCTAAATCTTGAAATTCTTCTTGAATCATCTTGCGCTGCTGATCCCGTAGTTTTTGAGCTAATACTTGTTTGGTCTGGATAGCAGCCATACGACCAAATTCATTTTGCTCTGGTGTGACATCTAAGAATACTGCATCATTTAATTGTGCCTCTGGAGCTACTTTTATAACTTCTTGCAGAGCTATGTGGTGGTCTTGATTGGTCACTTCTTCAACAATGGTTTTAGTGGCCAATACTCGAAATCCTTCTTCTTCTACATCCAACTCTACTTCAAAGTTGTCAAAGTAGTCATCTGTGAAATGAATTCCATCTAGACGTTGAGTACGTCGGTAGCGTTCATATCCTTTTAGCAAAGCTTCGCGTAAAGCAGCTTGAACTGCTTGTTTTGGTAAATTGCGCTCTTTACTAATACCTTCGATCATATCTTTAAGTCCAGGCAAGTTGACCATTGACATAATTTTTTATCCTCTATTTTTCTAAATTTTTGTGCTTCGAGGCGAGTTTTTTCATCCTTGTTAAGATTAGTGCAGGATGGCGGAAATAACTGGTTACAAAATCCTAAAACAATTACAAATCAATACTTTTGGCTGTCAAATTTGCGTCTTACATTCTGGAGGGGCTATGTGCGGAACCATTTCCGTACTTTAAAAGTGCCGTAGGAAACCTCGCTAATTAGCACTCGCTTTTAACTTCCGCGTAGCAGCATTTAGGATATTAATAATTTGGGTATTCAAGTGAAGTATTTTTTGTTTTTTCGAGAGCTTAAACTTTGAGAATTTAAACAACAAGTAAAGAGGGACAAGTATAGAGTGTTATCTTTGACTTGATATTCATTTATGAAACTATGGGAATTTGAAATTCTTTTTAGTTGTTTATTTTGGTTGTTGATATTTAAGCCTGACGAGCAATCAAAAAATCAATTTCAGACCTTAGTTAATATTTGTTCTTTAATATTTTCTAGTGTCATTTAATTACTTTCCTTCTTGTAATTCAACAGTCATAGTTAGAGAGCGTGGAATAGTCACTTGTCGTCCTTTTTGGTTAATGTAAATTGCTGTTGGATCGCGACCAACCAGTTGTCCTGTCCACTGATTTTTACCTTTATATGGTTCGGAAGTATTAACAATTACGTTAAACCCTTTAAAGGCAATAAAATCTCGATCATTATCCAGAAATTTAGAAATACCTGGACTGGATATTTCTAGTAGATATGGTTCAGAAATAATATTTGCTGCATCTAGTGATTCTTCCATGGCATGGCTCATCCGTTCACAATCATCTAAACCTGTGTCTTGATGAAGGTTCCGAATGTCCAAACGCAGCACTGGAGGATGCTGATTTGTATGAAATACTGCTGCTACTAATTCCAATCCTAGGGACTCGGCAATAGGGGTAGCAAATTTGATGATTTGTGGTATTAATGGATGACTCATAGGACTAATGCAACAAAAAAAGTGGGCTTCACCCACTCCCCGTTAACAGTTGTTAACATTAACTTAAATCCTTTACGGATTATACAAATTTTGCTTAGACAGAAGCTTTCTTTACATTATGCCTTTTGACACCTTCTACGGTCTAAAGACACGGAGATTCCTACTGAGCCGTAACTCTTTGGCGGGTTAACGCTTTTTAGGCTGCTGCTACTTTGACAGTAGTCTTATGCTTGCCTCTACGTCCCTTTAGAGTTTCCGTTAGCATAGCTCCTCCGGAGGAGGCGTGCCCCCCGGCAACTAATAAAACTTTATCACATATCTGATAACTTTATCATAATATTCAATTCACTTGCAAATTCAATAAAAAGTCGCCCTAGAAGGGTGAGGCTTTAAACTCAATTTTTTGGTAGTTGCAACAACTGCTTTGTTAACTTTTAATTCTAATTCTTGTAAGAGTTATAATACCTTTCAATTATTCATTTTACAAGCTGATAATTGGGATACGTTGTCCCTACTTATTAAGTCTATTAAACTATTAGTAGTTATTTATATCATATTTTTTATTGATCGGCAAGTTGACTTTTTCTATCATTACCATTTCACTTTTAAGGATTTCATTTCAATTATCAGTTAGCCTCCTAAGTTCGGAGCTACCCTATCAGTAGCTCTGCCTGAAGTCAAAGTTTTCTATCTATTAGACATCTCCAAAAATTAAAAATAAAATCAATTCTTATCCATAAATTATCAATTATTATTCCCTGTTCCCTGTTCCGGTGTTCCCTGTTCCCTCTTTTCTGGAGATGTCTATTAAATCTTATTTTTTACTTTTTACTTCCGTGAAGCGGTATTAGCTGATATTATTTTGAGATTTACTAGCTTTAAGCTGTAGTTGTCTGGTTTGTTCTAAAATTTTTTCGATATCTTCGTCACTCATTCGCATCACATAATTAATTTTTACTTCTTCGAGAAAGGCTGATACTAAGGATTGAAGTTCTTCTAATGTGTTCTCTTGTTGTAATTCTGTACTTAGTACTTTACCGAAGTTTTGAACTAGCTGGTTAGATAATTTTGTTCCTACTGGATCTGCCATTGCTATTTTAATTGTTTCATAAGCATTTTGGGGTCCTTCAGTAGCAAGATTTGATAATTCTTGGACTAATCTTTCTGATAGTTGATTTGCTAAGTTTTCTACTCCTGGTATTTGCTGAAATCTCTGAAAAGCTGGTGATTCTTCAACTATTTTCTCTACATTGTAACGGATTAGAACTTCTATATCTGGTTGTAATTGAGGTATGACTTTGCAAACAGTTACTTGTACTAATCTCGTAGCGATCGCTTCAATTTCATTAATGTTATTTAGATCGATATAAGTTTTTTCTTGAGAGGAAAATATTTGCTTTGCTAATTCCCCAGTTTTGACATCTTTTTGCACCTGATTAATTACTTGCATTATTACTACTTCTGTTAGTTCTTGAGCAATGGAAGCAAGAAAACCTCGACTCGCTTGTGCCCTGATTGTTTCTAGGTCTATAATTTGAGCATTATTGAGGCGAATTGTTACAGGAATTATCCGTAAAATCTGTAGAAATGGTAATAGTAAAAAAATGTCATACCAACGCCATAGAGTTGCTTCTGGCCAGTTTACGCTAGGATAACGGCGACTAATTAAAAATGTTCTGGCTAGAAATTCAATACCAAATATGATGATGAATGGTAGGTCAATTATGCCAAAATAATCATTGAATCCTCCACTTTCACCGATGCCACGATAATAATTTTTAGCAATTATTGGTTGAATTTCTGTTTCAAACCATTTTAGTTCTTCAATCAATTCATTTTCTGTTAAGTATTCTTGACTCCAGAAGGTGATAAATGATTCTTTTGCAGAATCTTCTGGATTAGGAATTTTATCCCTGATTCGATTTTTTATTTTTTCTAGAGAGCCGCTTTTGTTGGCAGCTTCAAAAGGATTTTGATCGATCATTTCTATACTAAGTGCCCGTAATTTTGCTAACTCTTCTTGTACTATTAAAGAATCAGCACCTTGAGAAATGTTATTTTTCAAATCTTGAAAGTGAGTTAAGTATTTTTCTGTATCTCTGTTAGGTTTAATTCCTTTAATAGAGTCATATTTTTTTGTGAGTATTGGGACTTTTTCAAAATAAAAATCACGAAAGGTAATATAGCTCATGTTAAATAGCACTAGAATAAAATTGACTAGGGCTAAAAGTGCCATTATTCTTTCAAATATTGGAACTTTGCGAAATTTCCGACGAATATTTTTTGTAGTTACCATTGATGATTTACTTGTTTTTATCAGGAAAAGCAGAGGGCAGGAGGGAATTCTGATTCCTCTCCTCTCGCTCTGTGCCTGTGACCGAAGGGAACAAGGGTATAAAACCGACAATTGGTTGAGGTACAATACCCCAACCAATTGTTTCTTCTGTCCTCTGCCTAAGTGCCTTCGTTTACATATTTTATATTTTTTCAGATTGGGTTGGAACAGGTTTGAAACTGTTTTATATCTTTAAATTTTTTGATACAGCACTTTCCGATGTAATTGAGGTACACTGATTTTAAAGCAGAAGTAAAAAACTTAAGAAGATTGGACTGTACCTCATAGCAAAGGAAACCGCTGTCAGGTTAACTAGATCTGAGATTACTAGATATGAAATCTAGAATTTAGGGACTTTCCTATTCCCTTCATCCAGGCTAAATCACTACATCTACAGAAATACGGATATTTAAA
>NZ_CEZPJD010000112.1:0-3571 GCF_983059655.1 Okeania sp. | reverse complement strand
ACTACATCTACAGAAATACGGATATTTAAAAATCCAAAAGCTTTTAAATGGTGACTCCTTCTTGGCGAGCTGCGTGGGCCACTGCGCTGGCAACAGCAGTAGCAACCCTAGTATCAAAGACCGAAGGAATAATATGTTCTTTATCTAGGTCTGAAGTTTTGACTAATGAGGCGATCGCTCTAGCAGCTTCTAAATACATTGTAGATGTCAGAGTAGTGGCCCGACAATCTAAAGCACCACGAAATATGCCGGGAAATGCCAAAACATTATTAATTTGATTTGGGTAATCACTGCGACCTGTGGCCATAACTGCCACATCTCCTTTAACTAACTCTGGCTGTATTTCAGGAATAGGATTAGCCATAGCAAATACTATAGGGTCTTTAGCCATGGAACGCACCATTTCTGGAGTAACAACCCCTGGAGCACTCACACCTAAAAATACATCAGCGTCTACCAAAGCATCTGCTAAAGTACCTGAAGATTCAACAGCAAATTCTTGTTTTTCTGGGTTTAGACCTGTACGATCTTTTGAAACTATACCTTTAGAGTCACATAACCAAATTGTACTGGTCCCTGCTTTGCGTAACAAACGAGCGATCGCTATTCCTGCAGCACCAGCTCCATTAATGACAATACGAATATCTTCTATAGATTTTTTGACCAACTTTAAAGCATTAATCAATGCAGCTAAACTAACTATTGCAGTACCATGTTGGTCATCATGAAATACTGGAATGTCTAATATTTGGCGTAACTTGGCTTCTATTTCAAAACAACGAGGGGCAGCAATATCTTCTAAGTTTACTCCTCCAAATACAGGAGCAATATTTTTAACTGTTTCGATAATAGCATCAGTGTCTTGAGTAGCGAGACAGACTGGAAAAGCATCTACCCCAGCAAATTCTTTAAATAGCATTGCTTTACCTTCCATTACTGGTAAAGCTCCTCCTGGGCCGAGATTACCTAGTCCTAAAACTGCACTACCATCTGTAACAATGGCAACTGTGTTCTGTTTAATGGTGAGTTTATAGATTTGTTCGGGGTCTTCTGCAATAGCTTTGGATATTCTGCCTACTCCTGGGGTATAGGCCATTGATAGGTCAGATTGAGAATTTAGTGGTATTTTACCTTGGACTGTTATTTTACCACCACGATGTAAATTGAAGGTGCGGTCGTAGACATCAACTACTTTGATTTCTGTTAAGGCTTTAACTGCTTGGACAATTTTCTCGGCGTGTTCGGTACTATAGGCATCAACTGTAATTTCTCTGAGTGTAATTCGGCGACTTTGCTCTAGTAAGTTAATGTGGCCTATATTGCCTCCTTCTGATGCGATGGCTTGGGTAACGTTGGCCAACATTCCGGTGCGGTTAGGAGTTTCGAGGCGAATTGTTAGACTAAATGAAGGATTAGGTGTTAGTTGTACCATGTTAGGTTTGTTCTAGGTTTTGAGTTCTAGATTTTACTGTCATCGTAGTTAATATTAAGTTGTGATTTAGCATTTCTTGAGTTTAGTCAGGATTTTCTTCATTTCTTCTTTTATAGTTTTTTCTATCTATAAAAGCAGTTATCATTATTGCTCTTGAGTTATGCAATAGCTGAAACTGAAACAATAGAATATCAATAATTAGCCTTCTCTACTAGATAATTAAGAGACTGAATAGTTAAGTAAATCTAAAAAAAATAAAAAGAATAGGTAGTAGGTTGTAGGGAATACTCAATCATACAAAACTATAGCAATCCTATTTTATTCGTGTCAAAAATATTACTGCTTTTTAGGGAATAGCGGTCGTTTTGCTAGCGCATAACTACGTTAACGGCTATCGCCGACATGTTTGCGTAGCATTCCGCAGGAAAAAGCGGAGCTTCCCGTAGCTTTGCGCTAGCAAACGCCATATCCAATCGACCAAGAGAGCGGTCAGATCCCGCGTCGGCGTCAGCTCGCTTGCGGAATGCTGACCAAGAGAGGGAATAGGTAAGAGTTTCAGTTTTTTTATTTACTTTTTTATGTGTCACAACCTATTTAGGATTGCTATATTAACTACAAAAAAGTCGTCTAACAACGTTGACTAAAATTAGGAAAAATTTGAAATGGAAACTATGAATGTTTGATATCAAAAGTATGTGAATCTAGATAAATATTTCTTGACTGATATATTCTACTAAGTCTAAGTCACACTGAAAAAAATCACTAAATTATCTAGTAGTTGGAAGCTGAATATTAGTTTCTATTTTTGTTGTTTTTCACTTTTCTCTAATATCCGAAACTTGTGCATCTTACTAATTTGAAAATTCCTATAGCAGTCATATTTTATTTGTGTATAAAAATCTTACTGTTTTTAGGGAACATGGAATAGGGAACAGGGAAAAGGTAAGAGTTTCAGTTTTTTTATCTACTTTTTTATTTTTCACAAACAATTTAGGATTGCTATATATTTATTTGCCGAATAATTGAGATTTAAAGTCTCTATTTTAAAGAAAAAACAAGCGTTAGAGGTATGGAATTTTGCTCCGAACATATAAAGCGGAGAGCCTCTGAGAAGAGCAGGTCTCCTCAGCATATCCAATCGACTAAGAGAGAAAAAATTTTCCTTTGAATAATCCTATCCTTGAAAAGAAGAGATAATTATTAATTGTTAATTATTAATTATTGATTGTATGTTTTTAAAACTCAGGCTAAAAAAAATCATCAAATTATCTATAGTGGGAAGCTTAATATTAGTTTCTATGTCTATAGATGTCAAAAAATTTAGAAGTTTTTGTGGCTTTTTTGTGGCAAAGGTTGATGCTGAAATGTTTAATAACCACTCACAAGTGGCGATCGCTCATCAAGACAATCAAACAACTTACAGTTTAGCTTTTGATTATAAGGGGGAACCTGAAGAGTTTGCACTAATTTTACCGAAAAATTGTGGGTATGCGCCTCCCCTTTTAAGGGGATAATAAGCGGTCGAGGGATGGCGAGGTTTCCTCGCCATATCCAATCGACCAAGAGAAGAAAAATTTTCATCTCTTTGTCAATCCTCTTCTTTCAAGGAGAGGTAATTATTTATTATTCATTATTCATTATTCATTGTTGAACAGTACCAGTTGTACTAAAAAAGCAAGATGTAAGAGTTGTTTCACCAAAACTTTTTCAACGTTTAGATGATTTTACTTCTCCAAGGTTAGTTGAATATGATTTTTTTAATGGTAATGGCCCTAGAGGTGGTCTTAGAGGTGGGGGAATTAGGGATAGACTTCCCCGCCAAAATGTAAGAGTCATAGAAAGCTTCACGGTGGGAGAATATGATATTGTTATTTTAAGTGCAAGATAGTCTAATTCTTTAGAAGATTGGTTAAGGAAAAATCAGTATAAAATTCCTCGAGGTGCTGCTAAATATCTACAACCTTATATTAATAAGAAACTTTTCTTTTTTGTGGTAAGAGTTAACTTAGAAGCACAAGAAAAACTAGGTTTTCAAAATTTAAGACCTCTTCAGTTTACTGTCAGGAATTATCATCAGATTATGTTACCTTTTCAGTTGGGAAAAATTAATTCAGAGGATACTCAGAATATTATCGTTTA
>NZ_CEZPJD010000111.1:13682-14811 GCF_983059655.1 Okeania sp. | reverse complement strand
AATGCTAGAATTTTGACTATTTTCTTGATAGTTTACTAAGATTAATGGCTTACTTAATAATTGATTATTGTCTATCAAATTATTATAGTTACTGACAAATTCTATTGAGTCTATTAAGTCTTTAGTTAATATAGAATCAGTAGTTATTCCTGGTTGAGGCCCAGGAGGTCTTTCTCTTAACTCTTCTTCTACTATTTGTTGAATAGCCACCCATTTTTCTTGGGAAATTTGTCGCAGGTGTAGCTGAGTATTTGTTGATAAAATACCTGTATTCACAAATGGGAAATTAATAATTATCCCTCTAATTTGATTACCCAATGCCAGTATTTCAGCTAACTCTTTGTTAACTCTTTGATTAACTGACTCATTAATCATCAAAACCGTAATATCACCAAGTCTAGCTGATTTGCGCTGCTCTTCAGTGACTTTATTGTCAGGAACTGTAGCACTTTTCGGAGCCAGAATAGTTTGAGGAGCAACAGTTCCCTCATCTAACTTTGGCTGACTGTAGTAACGTTGACCTATAGTAGCTGTTAGAGATGCTATTGCCAGCACCACTAAAATTGGTGAAGTTGCCAGAGTTGACCAACTCGATAGTTGTTGTTTTTTCTGAGGCTTCAATAATTTCCCAATTAAGTCTGTCAGATGCATATTTCTTGATGTCTACACATCATAGAGTTTTCAATATCCACTAGCTTTGCCTGGGCGGGGACGAATTACGTTGCTGGCAGCAACTGCTGGCACTATATTTTGTGTCATATTGTTTGGGTCATAAACTCCACACCAAACGGCCCATAATTTTTTGGCCAACTTCATAATTTCTGCTTCATTTATTTCCAAAGGTTCTCCTCCCATTTTTTGTCGCCATTCTACAGGAATTCCAGCAGTACTGTTATAAGCACCTGATAAAGTACCTACTATAGTACAGATTTGAGTTGCCCATTTTGTTCTTGCCGCTCGTAATATTGATAAATTCAGGTCTTCCGGGGTACTGAGGAAGCAGTATAAGGCTAAACAGATAGGTATGAAAAAAGTACAAGAGATAGAGTTTTCTTTTTGTTCAGAAAATATTTGCTGCCTTGAAAAAGATTTAACATTTTTTGATAACTGAGTTATTGCGGTGTCTAAA
>NZ_CEZPJD010000111.1:11443-13582 GCF_983059655.1 Okeania sp. | reverse complement strand
CACGCTTCCTAAAAAGTGCTGTAAGTTTCAGATATACTTTTTCAGACTAACATTTGTTCAAAACTTATTTAGAGTCGCTATCTATATTAAATTTTATTATGTCATCTGTACAGATTTATATTATACTAAATTCGAGTATAAAAAGAGGTTTGTCATATTCACAAATCCTATGTATAGCAAAGGCTCAAACTTTTTAAAGTACCTTCTTACTCAGGCGGATTTGGCTTGACTAATTATTCTCAAAATAAATGTTCTTTACATAAATAATTTAATTCTTGTGACTGGCATTAGACACTGTTTGTCAAAAAAAGATTAAGTAGGGTATGTGAAAGTACGTTTAACATTTATGGTATGAAATAACAGTTAGTTTTACTGCTACGCTCTGCTTGCTGTGGGAGGTTGCTTCTCAACTTATACTGTCTCATACTTGTTTGACAAACACTCTCTTAATATTGATGCCATTAATAATAGTTATTACTGAATAAATATAATTTTTTATATAAAAAGTTTAAATTTTTTTTTCTAGTTTCTTGAATAATTATAGTGTTCTATGATTTGAGTTACATAGCTATTAATTTAATAAATCATTCCACAGTATATTATTGATTAACTATTACTGAATAATTTAATTGATATATTTTTTTCACATATAAAATTCCCAGCCATGTTTAGATTTTGGCAATTATTTAACGGATACTTTTTTGAAGATAATTAACTATTGCTTTTAGCCCTAAAATATAGCTTTCTGAACCAAAGCCACTAATCTGACCTACAGCTACTGGTGCTATAAAAGAATGATGTCGAAACTGTTCTCTACGATAAATATTACTCAGATGTACTTCTACTGTAGGAATATTAACCCCAGAAATAGCATCCCTAATGGCAATACTTGTATGAGTATATGCCCCAGCATTAATAACTATGCCTTGGTGTTGCTCACGAGCTGAGTGAATTGCATCCACCAAGACACCTTCATAATTAGACTGTAATACAGAAATTTTTATTCCAAGGACTTTCGCCTCTTGCTCTAACAGTCTATTTATATTATCTAAAGTTTCAGAGCCATATATTCCTGGTTCTCGCAGACCCAGGAGATTTAAATTTGGCCCATGTAAAACTAAAATGCTAAACAAATAATTTAAACGTTGGATGATAGAATTATCAGCGACGAGAGCGGTCGTTGACTGGAATAGGAATGAGTTCTGGTTCTGGTTCTGGTTCTGGACCTAATAAAGAATCAACCAGCTTGCGAGTCCATTCCTTTAATTTTTCTATTACCTTGTCAATGAAATCCATCAATATTTTATTCCCGCTGAATACTCTCACCTTTTATAGTGAGGGGTAAGCGGGGCGGGTTCTGCCGCTTCCCTTTTCATACAAAAGTAGTGAAAGATTTTAACAACTCAGCCAAAAAACGATAAATATTAATCGTGGCTTTTTGTTTGTTTATCTTTACTATTATATTAACACTATCTTTGCTTTAGGGTTATATGGCCATTCAACAAAGACCGGTTAAATTGTCTTAAAAAATATGGACTTTCATCCATAAGTTTGTTTATTATAGTTATTATAATCAAGTCTTTTATGATTGTGGTTTTCTAGCAGATAAATATAATTTTCTTCTTAACAGATCGAGAGCTGTACAGGCACTAACTCTTCTAATCCAATCTCTACTGCGTAAAGCACCAAAGTGGTGCTCAAAACTTTCTACCTCACCAGTTATTTTTGCTATGCCAATATAAACTAAACCTACTGGCTTAGATTCTGTTCCACCTCCAGGCCCAGCAATACCTGTAATACTAATTCCCCAGTTACTTCCTAACTTCTTCACCACCCCAGTTGCCATTTGTTTTGCTACCGCATGACTCACAGCACCTTCTGTAGCTAAATCTTCCTGACTAACATCTAACAAAGAAATTTTTACAATATTTTCATAAGTGATAACTCCACCATGAAAATATTGCGAACTACCTGGGACAGAAGTCAACATACTACCTAGACCTCCACCAGTACAAGATTCGGCCACAGCTAAAGTTTCCCCTGCATCTGACAATAACTTTCCTACTACTGAAGCTATGGAGTCGTCATTAATGCCATAACAGTCAATTCCTGCAATATCTCGTATTTTTTGTTCTACAG
>NZ_CEZPJD010000111.1:0-11343 GCF_983059655.1 Okeania sp. | reverse complement strand
TCATTAATGCCATAACAGTCAATTCCTGCAATATCTCGTATTTTTTGTTCTACAGGCAAAATTAATTTATCAGCTAATTCTTGAGACTTAGCACGAGCAGAAATTCGTAATTTTACCTCTCCATGATTAGCATAGGGAGCAACTGTAGGATTTTTCATTTCCAACAATGGGGCTACTTTTTCTGCCAAAGCTGACTCTGCAATGCCCCAAAATTTTAATGTCCGACTATAGATAGTTTCACCACACCAACCCTGATACTGCATATAAGTTACAGCAGTTTCTTGCCACATTAATTTCATTTCGCTGGGAACTCCGGGAAATGTCATTATTGTGACATTTGCCAGTGGTTGCCAAATAATTCCTGGGGCACTACCAATAGGATTAGGCAAAATACTTGCACCCTGGGGAATTAAGGCTTGTTTCCGATTACTTACGGTCATGGTGCGACCCCGATGGGCAAATTTTTTGATAATATCTTCTATAATTTCTGGTCTTTCTATCAGTGGAGTATTAAAATAGTCGGCTATGGTGGCCACAGTTAGGTCGTCTGGAGTTGGGCCTAAACCTCCTGTGAAAATTAATATTTGGGAGCGTTGGGTAGCGATCGCTAATACTTGTTTGATTCTTTCTGGATTATCCCCCACTACGGTTTGATAGTAATGAGCTATTCCTAATCTTGCTAATTCTTGTGCTAAATATTGAGCGTTACTATTCAGGATATCTCCTAATAGTAGTTCTGTGCCAACACATATTATTTCTGCAATCATCTAAATAGAAGGTAGTTAAGTTCTGTTTTAAATTATCTCAAAATCTAATTAGATGCCTAAACTTATACCCCCAAGTTCCCTGAAAATTGCTAACGAACTATTAAGGGCCAATAAACTAGATGATGCCAAAAGAGAATATCAGAGACTCATCGAATTAATGCCCAATTTCTCCTGGAATTACTATTACTTAGGACGACTGTTTGTCCAAAAAAACAAATGGCATCAGGCCATAGCCAAATATCGACAGGCTATTAAACTTAATCCTAATTCTGCCAACTTCCATAATAGTTTAGCTGAAGTTTTAATCAAACAAGGTGAATTAGATGAAGCTATTAGTTGTTCGCAGAAGGCTATTTCTTTTTTAATTTCTATGTGCAGAAAGGTAATGTGTTACTCAATTTAGGAAAATTTGCACAAGCTGAGATTATTTATAATCAATTAGCTACAAAGTTTCCCTGTAAACTTCAGGGTAAAGATGGTTTAGCTCGTATTTTGACTGCTATTCAGGATTGGGAAAATGCGGTTAATACTCAGCAAGAAGTAATTGATAAATTTCCCCAGCATAAACATGCTTATCCACAATTAGCTAAAGCACTAACTCAGTTAGGAAAATTAGAATTAGCTGAAACAGTTTTGAATTCTTATCTTTCTCTGTTTCAAAAGGCAGTAGATTCTCATCCCCAAGCTGCTTCTGGTTACTTGCATTTGGGAAATGCCCTGAAAAGTAAAAGTTGGACTCTATTACCAGAGGCGATCGCTGCTTATCGTCAAGCTATTAAGTTAAATCCCCAGTCGCATAATTTTTATATGTCTTTGGCTGGTGGTTTGGTAGCAAATTATCAATTGAGATATCGCCATAATACGCTCAGTTTCTCAGTAAACAAAATCGACTTGGCAAAGCGTTGAATATTTATTGGGAATTACATAATAAAAATTATCAGAGATTTAATTTAACCAGATTATGGAAAGGCGTTAACAATAATCCTAGTAAGCCAGATAAAAAATACATTATACTTGGTAGTTCCCATTCAGGTTTTTTTAGACAAAAACATGAAAGTTTAGATGTAATTGTCTATTCAATAGCAGAGTTGTCAGAGAAATCTATGAAAAAATTAATTGACTTTTATGCCAGAGATTATGAGTTACTAAAAGATTATTATTCTCCAGACAAGATTTGGGATGAATATAAAGCATTAAAAAAAGTAGGAAGCAATACTTAGCCATTGCCTCTCGTAACATTAAAATAGGCGATCGCTTTCCCATGAAATTCCAGAAAATTTATTCACATAAAATAGCCGAAACTATTGCCTGTTCACCCATCTGGTGCGTCCCCGCGTCTTGTGCGTCCCCGTTCCTACCCCAGGACTAATTCTTTGTCGTCGCCCGAATATTTACAACCCTATATTTTTTTGAGTTCCTGTGCTTCCGATACGATTTTGCTAACAATTGTTAACAATGCACAGCAAGATTAACTTACTGAGGGGGTATCTCCCAATGTGGTAGAAAATTTCTCTACCACGCTTTTGATCAAGATTCCACGCGCTCCGTTTAAGTCGCATTCGAGGCCCTCTTCCCCCTCTTCCTTTTTTCTAGCCGTGACAATAAATAGTCCCTGCCCCACTCCCCTGCTCCCCTACTCCCCAGCTCAATAAAACGTTTAAGCTTGTTTGTGTTTCCAAACTTTCCAACTGGTATAAATTAGTAAACCTGTAGCACTAAAAGCATAAATTGTACCACTAGGAATACCTGAAAAAGCCATGGCTAAACTTCCGACCCAAAGTGTTAATGAATAGATAAAAAAAACTGTCAATCTTTGGGATAAACCAGCATCTAATAAACGATGATGAAGATGGCGGTTATCTGCAATAAAAGGAGATTCACCATTTCGTAAACGGTCTAAAATTACAGCAGACATATCAATAATTGGCACTGCTAGTATTAGATATGGCAAAATAACAGAAGTAACCACAGTAGTTTTTACTAAACCTATTACTCCTACTCCTGCTAAAGTAAATCCTACATAATAAGCTCCTCCATCCCCCATAAATATTTGGGCTGGATTAAAATTATAACGAAGAAAACCTAATGTTCCACCTGCTAAAGCTGCGGCAATTAAAGCTGCTGCCGGTTGATCCATAAATATACTTACAATTAACATCACAAAAGCTGCAATACCAGAAACACCAGCAGCTAAACCATCTACACCATCAATCCAATTAATTGCATTTGCCATACCTACTAACCATATAACAGTCACAGGCCAGCTCAGAATATTAATATGTACTAGCCCATAAAAAGGAATTGTCAGAAATTCAATTTGTACACCTACTATCCAAGCCATACTAGCAGCAATAGTTTGCATGAATAACCTAAATAAGGGAGATAAACCAAACAAATCATCTGCTAAACCAATTAAGAAAAAAGCTAAACCACCAATTGTTACACCCCAGATTTCAAACTCTTTTTCTGGAGGTAAAATATTACCATTAGCATCTATAAATCCTCCTAACCACCAAACAACTAAAAGGGCGATTAAGCTTCCAATAAAAATAGAAACTCCTCCCAAACGTACCATTGGCTGTTTATGAATTTTTCGATCGCCTGGAGGATCTACAAGCCCAATTTTTAAACCAATTTTTCGGATAATTGGTGTAATCAAAAGTACAACAAAAGTTGAAATTATTAAGGTAATTAAATGGTACAGATAATGAGGTACCTGAAGTAATGGGGGGTTAAAAGTTAATAAGAAATTATTAATTTGGCCTAGCATCATTAATATATTTTGCTACTATATAAATAATTGGGTATAGTTATAAAAATACTTGAGCTTTTGATCGTCAAACCTTAGTCTAAATCCCATGTACAGTGGATTTAAACTATAGTGCTACGGTATATAGTATTTTCTGTAGATAAATTGGTCTTTATCTATGCTTGAGACATTGTATTCAACGCCTCTACTAATTCATAGTGAAATATACAGCTTAGGGATAAAATCTAGTCTTTTAATTTACTAGTAGCTCAAAACTAGAAATCAATCCCAAATTAGAAGTTATATCATGTCCGGATAATTAGTTACGATATAAAACTTACAGAGACTTTGTATTTCAAAATCTCAGCGAAACTTTTATCGTAAGTGTTCAAGCGGACATGATATTACCGA
This sequence comes from Okeania sp., assembly GCF_983059655.1. Taxonomy (NCBI): domain Bacteria; kingdom Bacillati; phylum Cyanobacteriota; class Cyanophyceae; order Oscillatoriales; family Microcoleaceae; genus Okeania; species Okeania sp. The sequence goes on along the minus strand of NZ_CEZPJD010000111.1, from coordinate 7,416 downwards.
TTCACTATACTTTATGTATAGTTACCAAAACTATAGCGCTATACATAAAACCTCAACTTCTGAAAAATCCTCTCCTCAATTGTCCATCCAAAATTATTTAGACTAGACTGGGAACTTTAGCCATGAGATGAGGATAGAGGGGAAAGCGATCGCACAATGATGCTACCCTATCTCGACACATTTGAGCTACCCCTTCGTCTTCTGGATTGAGTAACCGTTCCGCAATAATATCCCCTATCTCACTAAATTCAGTAGTTTTCATGCCTCTGGTTGTCATTGCAGGAGAACCCAGTCGGAGGCCACTGGTAACAAAAGGAGACTGTGGGTCAAAAGGTACAGTATTTTTATTAGTAGTAATATTAACTCCACTCATCAATTTATCTGCCTTTTTCCCTGTCATACTTACTGACCTTAAATCCACTAGCATAACGTGATTTTCCGTACCACCAGAAACTATTTTTAATCCGCGTTCTTGCAGTTGGGTTGCTAAGGCACTAGCATTTTCAATCACTTGGCCGGAATAAGCTTTAAATTCTGGCTTTAATGCTTCTCCAAATGCTACTGCTTTAGCTGCAATAACGTGTTCTAATGGACCCCCTTGAGTTCCGGGAAATACTGACTTGTCCAGTTTTTTGCCTAATTCTGGGTCGCGGGTGAGGATTAAACCGCCTCGTGGCCCTCTCAAGGTTTTATGAGTAGTAGTTGTGACTACGTCACAGTGGGGAATGGGGTTGGGATGATGGCCCGTTGCTACTAAACCAGCAATATGAGCAATATCTGCTAATAAATAAGCTCCAACTTCATCGGCGATCGCCCGGAATTTCTCAAAATCAATTATTTGAGAATATGCAGAATAACCACAAATTAGTAGTTTGGGTTTATGTTGCTTTGCCAGTTCGAGAACTTGGTCATAATCTATAGCTTCTGTTTCCTGACTGACACCATAATGATGAACATTAAACCACTTACCAGAAATATTAACTGGAGAACCGTGGGTCAAATGTCCGCCGTGGGATAAGTCCATTCCCATGATTGTGTCCCCTGGTTGTAACAAGGTGAGGAACACGGCAAGGTTGGCCTGCGCTCCAGCATGGGGTTGTACATTGGCATGGGCAGCTCCAAATAATTCTTTGGCGCGGTCTATGGCTATTTGTTCGATTTCGTCTATAAATTCACAGCCACCGTAGTAACGTTTACCTGGGAGACCTTCGGCGTATTTATTGGTGAGTACGGAACCTTGGGCAGCCATTACTGCTGCTGAGGTAAAGTTTTCACTGGCAATTAGTTCTAGGTGGTCTTGTTGCCGTCCATATTCTTTTTGAATTAGTTCGGCTACTAAGGGGTCAGTATCAGCGAGAAAGTTAGCGTTAATCATGTCTATATTTTTTGAGGTTACATTAAAAGTATATGCCCCACACCGGAACTTAGGTTTTCAGTGTGGGGCGGAGGAATTTAGTTTAAACTAGCAGAGCTATAATTAATTTACTTTTAGAATTTATTTTCAATTACTAACTCACTCAACGATAATTGCCCTGGTTTTGGCCAAGGCTCTTTAACTTTTTTGCCAATAGCTACCATAGGGCCCATTACATAATTTTCAGGTAAATTAATTAATTCTGCTACTTTCTCAATATCAAAACCAATCATTGGGCAGGGAAACTTTTTTCATCAATTAGTCCTGCCACTATTCCTAAATGGTCGAGATTTTTAACTGTTATTTCTTCCATTAAAGACATTTTTTTTATACTAAAAACACTATAAGTAATTCTACTTAAGTAGGTCGGTTTTGAAAATTATCGTTATGAAAAGGTAGGAAGCAGAGAGCAGAAGGGAAGAGAGTTTTTGGCAAATTTACTTTTCGTTACTAACTTGCTGTTTTTTTTGCACCATTCTACTTAATTAAATAGACTTATAGCGCTGTGCGCAGGCAACAGGCAACAGAGGGAATAAATTGCCGATAACATAAGACTTTTAGCTATTGGGCAAATCCTGCAATTTGTAAATATACCAGCACTCATTGCTATAATTAAATAGACAAGTTTTCTGTAACTTATTGCAATACAAAATGAAGTGCGGAATGTGGGTTACACCGATGCTACCGGATTTGATATGAAAAGTGGTTGAGGGATGGCGATCTTCGGAGTGGCTCTGTCAAGAGCGGGTTTCCTTGCCATATCCAATCGACCAAGAGAATATTCAGTTCAGGATTTTCTTGCCTCCGGCTTTAGTAGGAAGTACTGATAACTGAAATGACTTTTCCCAACATTAATAGCTGAGAGCTGAAGGCTGAATGCTTACAATGGCTTTTGCCACCAATAAGTATCTCTAGGTTTACTCATAGTTTTTGTAATTAGCCAATCCTTGAGTAAATCATAAGCTGGTTTATACTTTTCTCTTTGCGCATCATCTACCATTAATATTCCTCCTTTTTTTAAAACCTTAATTGATGCTTCAATACATTTCACTCTATCGCGACCATCAACAATAATTAAATCGAAAAATTCTTGAGGAAATTTGTCACATACTGTGTGATATGGCTTAGATAAAAGTCTTAAGTCTACAGGATTACAAGTTGCATCTTGCTGAAGATTATTTTTTACTTTATTATGCCACTTAGTATCATGTTCAATAGAAATAAGTTTTTTAGTCAGTTTAGACATCCATATTGTAGAGCCACCACTGCCAAATTATAATACATTAGCATCTGGTTTTTGTTTGAGAAAGTTCTCCAAAAAATCAGTAGCTTCTGGAGTTAACATGGGAGTGTTTCTGATACTTGGTGGTTGATTTTTTGTTATATTTTTTGGAGATTTTATATTCTTTACGACAACTTCTGTTTGAAGATTAGCTAACTTATTATTGCTAGAGTTTGGCAATGAGGTATTAGTTACTTGAGTAGATTGCTTGAGATTTTTTTCCAGATGTTTAAATTCTTCAGGGTTGATAAATCGCAAGCCTTTTCCTGAATTTATTTTTTCAGCTACTAATGGCAAATTTTTATGCCTTCCATGTAGTATTTTTACAGTTCCAGAAATCACTCCAGAAAAAGGAAATCTACAGTTATATTCTGGGGTGAGAGTGGAAATTCTGAGTTGACTGTTATATAAAACTTCTCTAAAAGTAGGTTGATCGGCATTAGGTGGTTTATATAATTCTAACCATTTGGCAAAAAACTTTTCTACTTGAGGAGATTTTTTATATAAGATTACTCCTGTATTTAACTGTTGAAAACTTTCTGGTACGCCATTAACAAAACCTCTAATATTTAGGGGAGCATGAGCTACTCCCATATCAAATTTATCTAGGAGTGTAAATATTTCTGAAAAGTTAGCAGATATGTAGGTATCTGTATCTAGAAATAATGTGTAATCGTAAGGCGAAGCATACATATATTTGATTTTATCTACATGATTGTAATCTGGTTTTTCTATTACTATTACTTGGTCAAAGTTAGAATTTTTGATATCTTCACTAGCAAAAATTGTCACTGGTAGATTTGGCATTTTTGCTTTTAAACTAGCTACTGATTCACAAGCTTCACGAATAAATTTTTCTCCAGTTGCAATATAAATTACCCCTATCGAACTACGATATTTAGACTGTAACTTTAAAGAACCTAGAGGTACACGACTTTTATCTTTAAGTATGGCTTGTAATGTTAATTCAGATTCTTTTGGTAAACTAATTACTTGTATTTCTGTGGAAAAACCACTTGTTTTTGCATGAGCAACTTGAGGATAAGCCTTTGCTACACCAGAACGTTGTTTGTTGATAGATGCTGTTTGAATTACTTGACCATTATTCATAATTTCTACTGCTACAGCAGGATGATTTTTTCCAACTACCCACCCCGCTAATTTAATTGTATTCTGCTGAAAAATTTGTCCTTGTTTCGGCCTATCTAAATAACACCCATGTAATAGATTTGAAACAGGCTTTAATAATTTAACACTGGAAATTTCTACTTGAATATTTTCTGACGGATGTTGCTCTTGATTTATTAGTTTTATAGATTTTTGATGAAATAAATCTTCTTTACTAGTAACTTTATAATGCCTCAATCTCCGAATTTCAGTAACTAAGTTTTCTTGATGGAAAAAATAGCTACTATAAATATTTTCTACTTGGCGATGACAATCATGTACAAAAACATCTGTACTTCGAGCTTCAAAAGCTAGTTTGGCAGCTATATATATACTCTTCATTCTGCCTGGCATTTCTTCTGAGTATCCAGCAGGTGCATTTACAAAAATAACATCCCATTTTGTTTGCACAATCTCTTCTGGCAGTACCATTGAAAAACATTCTTTACCCTGACTATATTCAGTTAGTAAATTTAGCCAGTCTTTCCTTTTTGTACCATAATCAACTAAATAAGCGACAATACCTGGATGATTTTCTTTTGCCCAGTTAAACAATTCTGGATTATCTTCTATAAATATAGTTCTACCTTCTTTATTAATTTCCATCCAAATACTACTGTCTTTACCGATGCCAAATATTAATAAGTTCTTTGGCATTTTTGGACTAATTGTATTGATGATGTATGAATATTCATCAATATGACAGCCAGATAATTTAACTAATTTATTCTTATATTTTTCACTTGGTAAAGTGCTAGCTTGACTATTGGTAGTTAACTTATTAACTGCAATATTCTTAGATGCAATTGATATAGATTTGTCAGTAGCTGGTTTTGGCTTTTCTAATTCAGTTTTATTTTGTAGAGGGTTATGTTTTTCACAGTCTGTTTTGGCCTGATTTAATTTAGACTGATATTCTGATAATAATTTCTTTTTTTGGGCAAGTTCCTCAAATAAATCTTGTGATGACTTTTGTTTTTTTGTATCAGACATAATTGAAAACTCCGTAGTTATATTGCTATACTCAAGCAATAAAATTTAATTAATATTTGTAGCAGTTGCTCCCTAGCTACAAACAAATAAAACATTAATATTGGCTGACGTAAATTATGTTAAGATTGTTGCCCATTATCTCAGATTTTGGCGTAGCTTAACACCAAGTAATTGCAGTTTCTGCTTATTAGGATAGACAGCCCTAATTAACTATGATTCTTATCTCAAAATCATAATGATAGAATACAGCAACCTATAATTTTCTAAGTTGATCACCTGATGCTATATAAAGTAGTCTTAAATGAAGAAAAATATGAGTAATTCGTTCCCAGTAACTCCAGATACTGCAGCCCAATATTTTCAACAAGGCAACCAGGCTGTAGAAGCAGGCCAATTAGAAAAATCTATTACTCTCTACCACAAAGCCATCGAACTTAACCCCAAATTTGCTTTCTACCAACAAACTTTGGCAGATGCTTTAGCCAAGATAGGTAAATGGAAAGAAGCAAATATTGCCTACCAAAAGGCGATCGAACTTAAACCTAACTCAGCCTGGTCTTACCATAGCTTGGGATATGTCCAAAAACAACAAGGTCAGTTGGAACAGGCGATCGCTTCTTACTCCCAGGCCATAGAAATTAATCCTAATTTCTCAGAATTCTATATCAGTTTAGGAACAGCTTTAGTGGAGAAGGGGTTACTTTATGAGGCTATTTCCCATTTCCAAAAAGCTATATATCTAGAACCTGACTCTGGTGTTGCCCACCTCAACTTAGGAGTGGCTCTAGAAAAACAAGGTCAGATTGAGGAAGGGATAATCTGTTATCGCAAAGCTATTGAAATTGACCCTGGTTTCTGGGAAGGATATCAAAAATTAGGAACAGCTCTGACAAAATTAGGAGACCTCCATCAAGCTGCCGAAATTTATTTAAAGGCTTGCCAAATAATTCCTAATTTTGCTACTGTTTATCATTATTGTGGGGAAACTTTATCAAAATTGCATCGGTGGGATGAAGCTATTGTTGCTTATCGCCGAGCTATTGATTTGTTGGGCAGCGACAAAGACACTACTCCTACAGCAGCTATTTATCATCAATTTGGATATGCTCTGACCCAAAAGCAACAATGGGATGAAGCTATTTCAGCATATCGTCAAGCAACGGAACTTCAAGCAAACTCCCCAGAAGTTTATCACCATCTCGGTTATGCTCTGGCTCAACAGCAAAAATGGGATGAAGCGACAATAGCTTACCGTAAAGTTACAGAACTCCAGCCCAACTCTCCAGAAGTTCATCATTATTTGGGGTATGCCCTCTCTCAACAGCAAAAATGGGAGGAAGCTGTAGTAGCTTACCGCAAAGCCTCGGAACTTCAACCCAATTCTCCCGATATTTATCATCAGTTAGGCCATGCTTTGATTCAACTAAAGCAAAATGATTGGGCAGTGGTAGTTCTCCGCCAGGCTGTAGAACTTAATCCTAACTTAGCTGAAGCTTACGGAGACTTGGGCAAAGCTCTGAGTAATATTAAACAGTGGGATGAGGCGATCGCTTTTTTTCAACAGGCCATTAAGCTTAATCCGAATTTAGCTGAGTTATATGGCTATTTAGGGAAAGTTTATGCTTCACAGAAACAGTGGGATAAGGCTATTGTTAATTATCGTCGCGCCCTGGAATTCAACCCCAAGTTGCCGGAAGTTCATCATAGTCTGGCTTTAGCTTTGGTGCAGCAACAAAAATTTGATGATGCTATTGTCAGTTATCGTCAAGCTATTGAACTAGGTATTAATACAGCGGAAGTTCATCATCAGTTAGGTCATACTTTGAGTAGGCTGAAACGGTGGGATGAGGCAGTGGTATGTTATGGTCGGGCAGCAAAAATTAATCCAAATTCGGCAGCGGTTTATCATGTTTTGGGAGAGAGTTTAACCCAACTAGAAAGATGGGATGAGGCGATCGCTGCTTATACGAAAGCTAGTCAACTTAACCCTAAATCTGCTGATGTCTTTTACCATATTGGAGAAGTTATGTCAAGATTAGGGAGATGGGATGAGGCAGTGACAGCTTATGCTAAAGCTGTAGAGTTAAGACCTAATTCGGCAAAATTTCATTTTCAGTTAGGTGAGGCTAAGACGAAAAAAAATCCATTAAGTGAAGCGATTATTTGTTATCGTCGTGCTTTGGAAATAGACCCTCATTTTTCTAAGGCGAAGGCAAAGTTGGAGGAAGTTTCATCGCTACAAAATATTATCAAAACAGGGGAATTTGGTAGTCTGAGTTTGTTAGGAGAAACTGAGTTTGAAGGTTGCCTTGATTATGCAACTCTCGACTATGTTTCTGGTTGGGCGAGACATAAAAAAGACCCTGAAAAAGTTGTATTTCTTGATATTTTTGTCGGTAATAATTTAATCGGAACGTTAGTGGCGAATAAATATCGTCAAGATTTAGCGGAGGCTTTTGATACTCACGGATATCATGCTTTTGCTCAGAAGATTCCGCCATCTTTACATAGTAATGGGTTAGTTGAAGTTAGTGTCAAAATTACAGAAACAGGTCAACAG
>NZ_CEZPJD010000110.1:0-14823 GCF_983059655.1 Okeania sp. | reverse complement strand
GACTAAAATTGTGAAAAGTCAACTTTTAATTTATGATTAAAAGCCTACGTCCCCGCGTCTCCGTGTCCCCGTGTCCTACCCCCACCGACCAATTTTTTCAGCAGACCCTAAATATCTTTTTGCTCATCCGAACAAGACTTTTGCATAATACTTTTCTTTTCCACAGTTTGTGTTTCTCCTGGTGGTACAGTTCTCTCATCCATATAAAAAACATCCAAACTTTCTAATTTTTCAGAACCCTCATGCTTACTATTCCATTCACGACAAAGATACTCTATATAATAAGGATAAATTTTTCGACCCATAGCTCGATTTAGAGTTACAAAATAACTCCGCCACTGCATATTTTTATAAAGCTTATTAAATTGTTTCATCGTCGGTTTATCCCAACTTACAGACTCTCCTTTCTCATATAAAACATCAACCTCTTTCCCATTTTTTAAATTACCCTGAATAACGTGCCAACCATCATCTCTTGGTGGAGCAGGTGCAAAAATACTCCATAATTGGTCTAATCTTGTCACCCTACTAAATACATCTAACTGTTGTACAGTCTTACGTTTAAATAATTTGTCAGCTTTAGTAATCAAATCCTGTTTCTTTTCTTCTCTTCTATTATAAGTTTGTTGAACAAAACCTTTAACATTCCAAATCAAAGTATAGAGAAGTAGTAAATATACAACAATATTTAATCCTAAATTAGAACCTACATATAGGGGACTAAATTGCAATGGTTTAGTAAAATTTCCAGCAAACTTTCTATTATTAGCAATAGCTTCATAAAATTTAGTTCCTAGAGGCATTATCGCTGATAATCCCATCAAGAAAGCCAAAGGTTTAAAGATAGGAGACAAACTAAATACATAAACAAGAGCTTCCCATTTGAAATGTCGATTTTCTTGCCAGTCTACAACTACCCAAGAATTTTTATCCTGCATATCAGCATAGATATATTCATCAGTTTGAGCAGTAGTTAATGGCGTTCCTGGTAATATTAAAAATGTGCGTAACAGATAAACAACTTTCTTACAAAATCCACAATCTGCATCATAATAAATTTTCAATCCTTGACGTTCATCTGTCTGGATTTTTTCCTGCCAATTATCCCAGACTGCTGTAGGAATAAAAACCAACCAAATAACCACACATAAATAAGGAAATACCCCTAGTTCAAAAGATAAAGCAAAACTAATATGTAAAAGAATAAATAAAACCACAGAAACGCAGCGGAAAAATGTAATTCCAACAGGAATAAAAATCATCAAAGGTCCTAACCATTCAAACCAAAGAGCTACCCAAGTTAGTAACTTTAATATAGGTTCAGGAAAACCTAGTAAAAATTGCCCAAATGGCGTAGCATAGCCATCAAAATTCAGAGCATAATATACAGCATCTCCATCAGGCCACCAAATCTCACTTTTAGTCTTATAAGCTGCCGAACCTGCATAAATCAGCACTATTTGAATCATCAGTGCCACAGTAGCAGCAGAAGCAATACGTTTAGGTAATTTTTCTGGTGAAGAATTAAGAGCGCTATCTATTGAATAACTTGCTCCCAATGGTAAAAACATTGCCCAAAAAAGCAAAGCACGCAGTACAGCATCCCCAGCAAAACTTAAAGCTGGATTTCTATTTTGAATAGAAATAACAAATGCCCACATAGCAATAGTTGCTAATCTAGTTCGATATCCTACCAATAAAGCTATAGCTACTAATCCAATAATTAAGAAAATTAAACCCTGTACAAAAGGTTCACCACTAATTGAATTTATTGACCAATAAAAGGGATTTGCAATTTCCTTAAGTAATGTCCGAGGCATAACTCCAGAATCACTATAAAGAGACCTTAAATCTCCTGCACGGATAATTAAATCTACAATAATTACTAATGCTAACCCCACTCTAAATAGAGCAAGCGATCGTAAATCTAAACCAAACAATTTTTCCAGGCTGGCAGTTAAATTATTTTTTTCCTTTTCCATACTTACTGTCATTTTAATTATTTAGTGATTAATTTTATAAATACAACTTCTAACTTCTGACTTCCTTTGCCAACCCCACTCTAAATAAGGCGAGCGAGCGCAAATCTAAACCAAATAATTTTTCCAGTCTGGCAGTTAAATTATTTTTTTCCTTTTCCATACTTACTGTCATTTTTATGATTTAGTGATTAATTTTATAAATACAACTTCTGACTTTTGTAGGGGGCGATTTCCTACGGAATATTTCCCTACGGGATGCTACGCAAACGTAAACGCGTTTGCGGAGCATTCCGGAACGGAAATCGCCCCTACTTAATTCTGACTTAATTATTTCAATTTTTTGTGACTATTTGATTTGCCAAATAAATTTTCCCACCAAACTTGTAATCTATGGCGAATAACTTGAAATTTATGAGATAAAGTAGGTAATCTTTGAATATAAACTCCTAACCTAACTAAAGAAGCCAAAGAGCCAGATAAACTAATACCAAAACTAGAAATAGCTGCTGTATTCATCCCCAAAGTAATCATCTCTCCCAAATGTAAATAATGAAACGGTCTTGGGCGTTTATTATTTAAACTTTTCCACAGATTTTTTGCTGCTTGACTTGCTTGTTGATAAGCAACTTGAGCTGTTGCTGGAAGTTGTTTACTATTAGGGTATGAAATCTCCACAATATCTCCCAATCCAAATACTTCTGGATAGTCAACTAACTGTAAAGTTGGCTCACAAATAAGTTGACCTCTAGAATTATGAGAACAATCCAAATTTTTCACCCACTCTCTCATTTGAACTCCCGCAGTCCATAATATTAAATCAGTAGGAATAACAGCAGTTTCTCCAGCTTGCAAAATAGTAACTTGGTCAGCTTCAATAGCATTCACACCTGTCTCTAAACTGACTAAAACATTTCTTTTATCTAAAGCACGTTGAGCATTTTTCCGAGTAGCAGGAGTAAAAGTTTTCAGAATTTCCTTCCCTCTTTCTATCAAGCGTATTTCTCCCCTTTTACCCAATCTATCCGCTATTTTTCCTGCTAACTCTACCCCACTCGGCCCCCCACCAACAATAGTTACCCGGATTTTTTCTTTGCTAGAATTTTCCAAACTTTCTAACTTTTGTTCGAGACGTTGAAGATCGGCCAAAGTTCTAAATGTCAAAACATTTTCTGCACCATTTGGCATTTTTCCATTAGTGACACCCACAGCAATAACTAAATAATCATAAGATAAACTTCCTCCCTCCAAAAGTTTAACTTCACGAGCTTGAAAATCAATATCTTTCGCCTCATCTTGGCAAAACTGAATATCTTTATTTTTGAGTAATTTATCAAAAGATGGAGCTATTTCCCAAGTTTTAAGTTCATCCGTAATCACCTCATAAAGTAAAGGAGTAAATGCAATATGATCGTTTATATCTATTAAAGTTATTTGACAATTTTTATGTTTAAATCCCCCAAAGCTTTGTAAATACAATGCTGTATAAAGACCGCCGAAGCCAGCGCCTAAAATACAAATTTTTGTAGCTACATTACTTCCTTTTACTGTTTCAGATATTTTTCCAGTTTCCACAGCTTTTAGTATTGATAATTATTGATTTTTTACCTATTCTATAAAAATTACTCCTGACAAATCCCGATCTAATAATCTTCAGGAAGCAATATTCAACAATTAATAATTAATAATTAACTGTCCTTGAAAATAGGAGGATTGACTCAAAGGAAAATTTTTTCTCTCTTGGTCGATTTAGATATGGCGAGGAGACCCGCTCTTATCAGAGTCGCTCCGAAGATCGCCATCCCATCCTACGAGAAACTCCGCTTTTTCCTACGGAATGCTCCGCCAACATGTTGCGTAGCAAAACGACCGCCGCTTGTTTCTCCTTTAAAGGAGAGGCTTTAAACCTCAATTATTCTGTAATTTTTTCCAAATTAACTTTAAAGCTTTTACAGGCAATTAAACTTTTGAATCAAGTTAAATACAACTTTTTTATTAGAGCAAAATGTATTAGTACTTAACCAGCTTTACTATTCAATATTATCCTACAGATAGCAGTATAAGCAAACATCAGACTATCTCTAAAACTTCATTCATCTTACAAGTAATAGTTTTGAATCTATCTGAATTCTGAATGCTGAATACTGATAGCTATACATTATTACCCATAACTAAAATGCAATACAATCAAATATCATCTGTTAACCATGGTATTTCACGTCCTAAAAGCTCTTGTAAATTCAAAATATCCTTCCGGAACAAATGTTTTAAATCCTCTTTAACATTAGTTGAAATAGGCGGTATAGTGCCTTTATTCGACTTATGAAAAAACTTTAAAGCTTTATTGTATATCTTTCTAGGTAAAGCCTTTTCTAAAGTTAATTTAATAGCATTAGGTTCCTTAAGCAAACGATGGATAAGAAAACTTTTAGGCCAATATCCTGAATTAGATTTAGAGCAGTTTGGTATAAAGCTATCATCTACATCAATAAAGCGATATAATTCCTGCATAATGCCTATAGTATCTCGACAAAAATCTTCATAAATAATTACCTTAATTTGCTCTGGAGAAAATAAATCTAAGTATAGCTTTACCTGATTGTAATAACTACTTAACTTAGTATAGTGCCAAGCACAGTCCCAGTTTTTACTAATTCTCTCATCTTCTGCAGTGATGGCTTCACTAATTGGCAAAGGTTCCAGTAAGTCACGAACATTCATCACATACTGAGAATATAATCTATTTACTGGATTGCGTAGCATAATAATCATCTTGGCATCAGGGATATATTTTTTAATCCTTTCAGCAGCTTGGGAAAAATATAAGTAGCGCACCGAAGCTTCACCAATAGCTTTTGCTTCTCCCACATCTTGAAAAAGTTTTTGATAAGTCTTAAAGTCAGTAATAGTACCTTGATAAAGCTTTCTAATCAACGTCTCTTCATCATCAGGCCCTGAATAATATGGTAACTTTACCCCTTCAAAAATGAAGAAGTTCGGTTCTTTTGGCTTGGACATAAAGACTTGAGGATGTTGCTTCAAGTATGACCAAACAGAGGTAGTACCTGATTTTGCTGCACCTATAACAAGGAAATTTGGTAAATTCATAGGCCAAAAGCGCTACGCGCAAGTCAGAAGTTAAAAGTAATCCTTGACTAAACTTTGAGTATTTATAAATGTCTGCGCTCTATTTGCGTAGTCCTCTAGAACTTCTATAATTAGGGTTTGTTGAAAAAGTCTTTTTTTAAGGAGTAGGGGAGTAGAAGAACAGGAAAGTAATTTTTTTGCCCAACGATGTGCCTAAAATGGTAACTTTTTGAGCATGAACAGCTGAAAACCAGGTACTTTTTCCATACCTAAAAATGCTAAAAGCTCTATCTGTAAAAGCTTTTAGATTTATTCAGCAAACCCTAATTAAAACTCAAAGTAAATAAATGCAGAAGGAATAGTTGCCCCCAGCAAAATAGTTAAACCTAGCAGACCTCTCGATATCCAAGGAGATAACAAGAATTCATATTCATCTCGCTGCTGCCAAACTGCCAAATGTTCCAAAAATAATGTCCCGATCGCCACAGCTAAAGTAACAGCTAGAGCATAACCCTCATTTATGCTATAAGAGCTAAAAGCATCGATAGCCCCTGAAAATGAATAAGCCCCTGGTGTAATTAAAGTTACTAACTTAGTACCCAACCTACTAATATTAGTTTCCATAAAGAATAAACAGCCTAAAGTTACGGCCATAAAAGTTAAAGCCCAGGATACAAACTCAGTTTTAGAAGTCCATCTGCCCACAAATCTCTGAAAAGGTCTACCTGCATATCTGAGTACCAATAATAATGCCCCGTGGTAAGCTCCCCATAAAATAAAATTCCAGGCCGCCCCATGCCAAAAGCCTGAAAGAGTAAAAGTTATAAATAAATAGAATGGTGCCCACTTTTTATTTGCACCCATTAGTGGGATAAAAACATAGTCCCTAAACCAGTTACTCAGAGTAATGTGCCAACGTCGCCAAAATTCTTGGATACTGACAGAAGTATAGGGTGCCAGAAAATTTAATTCTAGTTTAACTCCTAAAATTCTAGCGATACCAACAGCCATAAAGCTGTATCCAGCAAAGTCAAAATATATTCTTAAAGTAAACAAAAAGGCATGAAACCAAACTAATAAAGCATTTTTTGCTTGCTCTAAGTCTATATATGGAGTAATGTTATCTGCTAGAACAAATTTCATAAATAGACCTAGAGATAACCATCGCAAACCTAATTCAAAGTTTTCTACAGTAAATTTAAATTTAAAAGATTCTAACTGGGGTAATAATTGTTTACGCCTTTCGATTGGACCTGCTACAATTTGCGGGAAAAATGCGATAAAGTTGACGTAATCTATAAAATTAATTGGTTTTTTCTTTTTAGCTGTAAAAGAATCTACAACAAATGCCACCATCTGAAAAGTATAAAAAGAAATCCCTGGAGGAATTCTATTAAATACTGGTAAAGGAAAACTTTGTTCCCAATTTGGAGGCATTCCCCCGACCACTAAACCTACTACATCTTCTACAAAAAAGGTAAGATATTTAAAGTATGCTAATACCGCTACATCAAATATTATTAAAAATGTAGCGATCGCCCTTGACTCCCAACCACGTCTCTGCAACATTAGTCGCACTATTATGTAGTTGAAAATTACCTCGAATATAAAGACAGCAAAACTTTTTAAATTAGCATTTAAAAATAATGTTAGTGATAATACCATCAAACCGATGGTATCAAAATTATCTTGCCAGAAGTTAAACCTTTTTCCTAGAGCGCGGATGGTGAAGAAAGGCACGCTAAAAATCAGCAGCACCCACCAGAAGGAAAAATCAGAAAAATTCAATTAACTATTTCCTCCTCTATTTTTGATAGCAACCTATCCCAATTAATTATTGTATGAGATATTTGTTGATACTATAAAATATTTTTTAGGGGCGAATGGCATTCGCCCTCCCTAAGTGGAATTCGCAGCAGTCAAAAGTAAACGTATAAACTGTAAAGTATTTATCATTTTAAACATTTACTTTATAAATCGGCTTTTATTGCTGAAGTGCTGACCGCTGATAGCTGAATGCTAAAATATGAACCACTTACTTCCAAAAACCACCCCAACCTTTACCAGATTTTTCAGCAGTTTCTTTCACTTCTTCTGTTTTTTCCTCAGAACTTTCCAGGTTTTCTAATGCCTCAGAAATATCAAACTCGGAAACTAAATATTCAGCAGATTTTTCAATAGTTGGATAATCCCAAAATAAAGTAGAAGGTAACTCTAATTCTAGTTCATCTTCCAACTCACCAACTAAAGTTACGGCATCAATTGAGTCCAAACCATAACGAGTTAAAGGTTCGGTAAATTCGATAGTACTTTTGTCAACAGACAATTGTTCTGCTAACTTTTCAGCAATCCATTTTTGTAAGATTTCTAAGGGGGAATTTTCTGTTTTTGCTTCAGTATTAAGCGTGCTGGAGTTCTGAACTTGCATTTGTTTTATTCTCCTGTTTTTGAGTTTGTGCTAGTTGAAAAGGAACAATAGAAAATACTTTATTTTCATCATAAAGTTTGAGCATTTCTTGAGTAACTTTTTCCCAATATAATTGGTCTACTTTTTGTGAATGCCCAAAAGGTTGTAGTAAACGATTTAAACATAGTACCAACCACTCACCACCTGCAAAAAACTCACCTAGTATTTCGCGGTTATAAATCCACATATGAACACACGAGGCAGCAGCATGTAAAGCACAGTAATTTTTCGCTATTTCAAATAATTCTGGTGACTGGTCGTGACCAAACTCAAATGCTGAATTAGCAATTTGTTCGTCGTGAGCGTTTACTTCTTCAATAACACACTCAGTTAGTGCAGTAATTTGCTCTAAAACTTTAGTGTTTAAATTATTAGTTTTTAAATCTTTTAACTGTTCTAACGCAATTTCTAATCCTTGTAAAGCGTCATCAGCACCCCGCCCTACAATTTCCAGTTTTTCTGGTTCAAAAGTAGGCAATTGTTTCTCCAAAGAAAAGATTATTTCCAGACGAGATTTAATTGCTTCTATCTTAGCAGAATTCCTTCGAGAACGTTGTTTAGTTAACTGACGAAACTGTAAAATTAGAGAATGCAAATTAACAACTGTACTTCCATCAAATACACTAATAATTGAGTTATCTCTCAGCACTTTTTGAAACATTCCCCAGTCATGTTCTTCCCGCATATAAAAACGAGAACCTAACACCACTGAAATATTATTAATCATTGTTTCTAACTGAGTGGTAACAAAATATTTCACCACTGCACCCCAGACACTAAATTGCCCAGGAATAACATGAAATCCTCTGGCTGCTCCAATTGTTTCACAATCACTAATTAAGGTGTCTAAAAATGCTTCAGCTAAAGTTCTGCGAGGTTGAGGAATATCTAAAACTTTTTTGTTGTAAACAACTCTATTAATAGCAAATTTTAATGTAGTTCTTAAAGCTGTATCTGCCGCTCCATGAGAAAAAGCTGCACATAAAGTTCTAGTAATTTGAAACCCTTTCAAAGCTACTTCTAGACCTGCCCCTTCTCCCTTAATCAACATATCTTCAGGAACAAAGCAATCTTTAAAACCTATCCCACTCATATCAGAAGCTCGAATTCCGTGGGTAAGAATTTTTGGTAAATTGTAGTAATTTGCTGGATCGAGTCGGCTTTTTTCTACCATAAATAAAGACAGACCCCTAGCTCCCCCATCCTCTTGGTCAGTCTTTGCTAATATATAAGATACCCCAGAAATAGTTGCACGATTTATTGGCCACTTTTCCCCATTCAGTAAATAACCCCCAGGAACCTTTGTTGCGGTCAAATCTCCACCAATGAGGTCAGCACCATGCTCCTTCTCTGAGTAACCAAGGCACATTGTCCCGTGTTCATCTTTAATATAAGTTGCTAACTTTTGCTTTTGTTCCTCTGTACCTGCCATCCAGGTAATAAAAGACCAAAACATAGTAGTAAAAGCAATTCCAATTGTTTGGTCGCGCCTACATAAAACTCTAACAAAGGCCACAAACTCTTCAAAAGAAGTAAACTCTCCACCACAATTAACAGGAACATAGTAATGTTGTAGCTTCCAATTATAGAGCCATTCAATTTCCTCATGTGGAAATTCTTCACTCTCATCAATTTCAATTACTCTTTTGAAAGACATTGTGCTGTCTGGACTTTCTGGATCGCCAAGAGCACGCTCTAATTCTTCAGCTACCCAATACTGCTTGAGTTTATCCATGCTAAATCTCCTATTTATCTAGGTTAAATTTCTAGCTATTTTTCATTTGGGATGCTAATGACTCAACTTCTTCTTGTAACTTTCGATACTTGGAGGTTAGTTGAGGGTTTTCACTCCAATCAGATATCACGTCCAGGGTTCCAGCCATAAAATTGGAACGACAAGCACGACGTTGAATCTTACCACTAGCAGTCTTAAGAATATTTCCTGGTTTAGCCAAAATTACAGCATAAGCTTGTAACTCATGGTCTTCGGAAACAGCTTGACGGATATCATTGATAACTTTCTCCGTATCCAAATCTTGAGTGCGACGTTCTACCTCTTGAACAATAACTAAATGTTCATCACCCCTAACTTCCACTGAAAAAGCAGCACCATAATCTGGACGAAGTGCCGGGTGAACCTGTTGTACTGTCCACTCAATATCTTGGGGATAGTGATTTGTACCTCGGATAATAATTAAATCTTTAATCCTACCCGTAATATACAACTCCCCATCTTTCATAAATCCCATGTCTCCAGTCCGCAAAAACGGACCTTCTCCACTATCCTTGATATAAGCTTGAAATGTTTCTTTGGTAGCTTCCGGACGTTCCCAGTAACCTTGAGCAACACTGGAGTCCAATACCCAAATTTCTCCCACTTCATCAGTAGCACATTTTGTGAAAGTTTCTGGATTAACAATAGCTACCTGAGTTTCACAAACTAAGCGACCACAAGATGGATAAGCTCTTACCCCTGTTCCATCAGGAGAAACTTCTACAATTTTATTTTTTTCTACTAGAGCTGTTGCATCTATGGTACAAAGTACTGGATCTGTGAGTTTAGGTTTAGCTGAAACCAGTAAAGTATCTTCTGCTAGTCCATAACATGGGGCAAAAGCATTCCAGCGAAAACCACTAGCGGAGAAAGTTCCGTAGAAACTCTCCATTACTTTTGGGTTAATAGGTTCCGCCGCATTACCTGCTGCTTCCCAATTACTAAGGTCTAAAGTAGATAGTTGTTTTGGCTTAACTCGACGAACACAAAGGTCATAAGCAAAGTTAGGAGCTTGAGAGTGGGTTGCCTTATAATTTGACATAGCTTGCAGCCATCTCAGGGGTTGCTTCACAAATGAGAATGGGGACATTATGTAACATGGAGTTCCATTGTATAGAGGCTCCATCATTCCTTCCACTAACCCATAGTCGTGAAAGAAAGGCATCCAAGTAATAGTTTTACTTTCTGGCGTGTATCCACAAGCTCTCTGTAGATAGCCTAAGTGATGAATCAAGTTTTTGTGGGTCAACATTACCCCTTTTGGAGTAGAAGTAGAACCAGAAGTATACTGCAAATACGCTAGTGTATCCCCAGTAATACCAGGATATTTCCATTCCTGAGCTATTTCTAGATCGACAGATTCAGTATCTATCCAGCGCATTGTCTCGAACTCAGGAAATTCATCAGCCACTTCTTCTACAAGGGAAATAATTGTGGCCGTTGTCAAAACTATAGAAGCTTGGGCATCTTGAACGATCGCTCTGAGTCTAGGCAAAGTTCGTTTGAGACGTCCTGCTTCTGGAGGAGGCACTGGAATTGCGATAACCCCAGAGTATAGGCAACCGCAGAACGCTGCTATTGCTTCTAGTCCTTGTGGATAGAGCAGTAAACCTCGCTCTCCTTTAACTTCATTTTTCTGTAAAAATGCTGCAATAGCTCGTACTCGATGCTCTAGTGAAGCGTATGTAAAGTTTTCTCCTTCTTTTTTACCGTCAACCAAAAAAGTGTATGCTAGCTTTTCTGGTTGTTCTGCTGATAAAGTCTGAAGTAGGTCTATTAAAGTAGAATATTTCACTGTCTCACTCATTAGAATAGGAGAAGTAGTGACGTTCTCCTACATCAAATCAAAGATTATAATGTAGGCTTCCCAACCTCACGGATAGGGCTTTCTGTTTTGCTGGCGCAACGCTGCGCGAACACAGGGAGTGTAATCACTTAACCCTCCACAGACAGAGACGATGAGACCCACCGCCTTTTTGTACTAAAAATCCCATCTCTCGGCATTGAATGACCGCAATGCGGACATTTAAAATGCTTTGGGCCTCCTAGATTTTGATAAACACCACCTATTAGAATGTGATTTTAGTAACATTTACTTGTTTTGCTTAAGCCTCAAAGCTTGATAAAGCGATACAACAAGTGGGTTTTCAAATATTGAGAGGGTAATTTTTTTTACTATACCCTTATCCAATTTGTTTTATTCTGGCATAAGTTGATTGACGATGGCAACTTTTCGGTTGGTTCTTTACGGAATCTTTAAGTAATTCGGGTAGGATTACATGGAATTTTATCCTAACTTTATATTCTGTCAGTCAATTTTTAATACTAAAAAAAGGCAGTACAGTAAAAGCAAGGCTTGGTCAATCACTTTTAGATTTTAGATTAAGCTATCTTCTTTGTTGAGAATTTATAACTATTCCTTAGCAAATATTATCTATAATTTGATGAGCGAAAGTAAAACTTTTTTCCGATGAATAATTACAACAATAATAACTTCAAAAAAACTTCTGAAGTAGACGAGGCATATGTATCAAGTTTACGGGACTCTCTATCTAATATTTTCCAATCGTTTCAAGGTTCTTATTCCCAAATTTTAAAATGGTTTCAAGAACTTCCTCAATGGGCAAAAATTGTAAGTTTAATCGCTATTCCTCTATTGATAATGAAGATATTAGAGGCTATTATTAGTTTAGTTTCTCTATTAATTACTATAGCTGTATTTGGAGGAACTATCTATATAGGGTATAAATTTTTATTCTTACCTAATTATGCCAAAACAGATAAAAATGAAAGCAAAAGGTAGAAAGAAATTCTGATTATAGTTGTGATTTTTTAATAGAAAAAACTCAAAAATATAGATAGATTGACACGTTAAAAAATATATAACTTTAATATGAATACTAGACTTATTTGCACAATTAATCTAAGTAAAGTTTGCTCGATTAGATTAATTATAAGTATTTGTCTAGTTTTAAAGAAAGTGTCAAAGTATTAGTTTGACCACAAAACAATAATAGTATATGGTATTTATGCGATCGCTTACCAAAACTGTATGAATTTATTACAGGTCTTATCTGTTAATAAAATTTAGACATAACGGATAAGTTTGGAAAGTATGGGAAATTATAGATATAGAACCAGTTTAAATATGATATTAACTCCTTATTTATTCCTAGTTAGGAAAGTAAAAAAAAGGGTAAAAACAGGTAGCATTAATAGTAATACCATACTTACGGTAGAAAATAATTAGTCTAAAAGTTGAGAATACTAGAGTAAGCACATCAATATGACAAGCCCAACTTTTGGTTCAGATATCTCAGATATCAATAATAGTAATAATCCGGAGTCATCGTGGCAGCCAAAATCTAAGCAATTACCTATCTGGGTTCGTAGATGTGGTGCTTGGACTACAGAAGTATCCCTGGTTGTGCTTAGTGGAATAGTTCCAGTTTGTCTTGGCCACTTGGGTAATATAGGCACCAAATCTGTTCCTCTTAACCCAGTAGTAGCAACAACCACAGAAGTAATTGCCAATACTTTAGGAATTCCTTTACGAAACCGTTATCAGAAAGTAACACCTCTGGCTAACTTATTCTGGTCTGTAGCATTATTGGCTCCCTTCACAATGGTCGGTTGGCAATTATTTTTGTTAGCTAGAACAGGTCAAACATTGCCTAAGCGTTGGTTTGAAATTAGAGTTGTGACAGCTTTAGGAACTTCTCCAGGCTTCAGAAAAACCCTCGTCCGTGAAAGCTTTGGGAAGTGGGGAGTACCTATGGGGACTGCCTACTTGGTTTGGTATTTAACTGGGGCATTTCCTTCTTTGCTTATTCTCTTAGGATTATCAGGATTAGCATTACTGGGTGATATTTATTTTATTCGTTTCAATAAGCTACGTCGCACGGGACACGATCAATTAGGAGACACTTTTGTTGTAGATACCCGTTCTGGCCAATTAGATTCTAATCCCTTTAATATTATCGATTCTCAGACACAAGCTTCAGCAGCAGCAATTGTTACTACTCACAAAAAATCAGAAGGTTTTCATCTTTGGCCTTGGATGCGAAAAAATCCAGGTATGACTTTACTAATGATAACCGCTTTAGGTATGGTATCGGTTTTGGGGACAATTTTTGGCACTCACGTTTATATTCAAAATCAAGCAAATTGGCGGGAGTTTAAACAACAAGATAATGATATGTTTCTGGCTCTTGTGAATAAGTTGTCTCTGACTTCGGCTAAACCTCAGCAACGACGAGTGGCAGTTTTAGCTTTGGGTTCTACGAAAGATCCTCGTGCTATACCATTATTAGTAGATTTGTTAGGGCAAGAAAATGAACCAAGTATACTTGATGGAATTCAACAATCTCTAGTTAGTGCTGGACCAACAGTAATACCGGAACTACGTCACTTAAATCAAGCCCTCAAAAACGATCTAGATTCTTTGAGTTATGGGGGCAACTCTCAAGAACAGCTTTTAGCATCTCTGCGACTACGAGCAACTCAAAAGGCGATCGCTAAAGTTCTCAAAGTTTATAGTGGGTCAGTTAAAGAGGCTGACTTAAGTGGTGTCGATCTAGGTCAGAGAACCTCTGGCCCAGCTAGCTTTACTTTGATATTAGAAAATACCGATTTGTCTGGAGTGAAATTTAGGGGCGCTATTCTTAATCAGTCTAGTTTTAAGAATAGTCGCTTTTATGGACCAGGAAAAGATAATCGCTTAGGAACTTTTGACGATTTGATTGCTGATTTGAGTGGAGCAAATTTGATAGAAATCAATCTAACAGGTGCAGTATTTGGCCCAGTCGTGATGAAGCGTGCAGACTTATTTAGGGCAATTCTAAATAAAGCAAAAATGCCTGATTCGGTTCTGACAGAAGCCAACTTAAGCAGTGCCAAGTTAATTGAAACTGATTTACAGCGAGCAAATTTAACAAAAGCAAGTTTTACTGGCGCAGATTTAGGAAGTGCTAATTTATCAGAAGCTAATTTACGCAGAGCTCATTTAAGTAAAGTGAAGGCTGAAGGAGCTAACTTTCAATCATCAAATTTGATGGAGTCTAATTGGCAAGGAGCAAATTTATCAGGGGCAAACTTCAGTAACACTAATTTGAGAAAAGCAGATTTGAGTTTAGCCCAACTAACTAATGTGAATTTTAGGAATGCTCAACTACAGAATGCTAATTTACGAAATGCAGATTTGAGTTTGGCAGATTTACGAGGAGCAAATTTGAGTGGAACTGATTTAAAAGGAGCTAAATTAGTAACTCCAAAACCGGCTCAATTAGACCAATTTTTAGCCAGTCCACTTGATACATTCAAATCCGATCATTTAAGAGGCGTTAATTTTAATTTTGCCAAAAATTTAGATCCTAATCAAATTAATTACATCTGCAAACAGGGGGGAATTCACGAGCAATGTATGAATAATTAGGGTTTACTAAAAAGTCTTTTTGTAGGAGTAATTTCAGTTATCAGTTATCAGTTATCAGTTATCAGTTATCAGTTATCAGTTA
>NZ_CEZPJD010000109.1:0-14825 GCF_983059655.1 Okeania sp. | reverse complement strand
AACAATCTCCTCAACATAAAGGCCACAGTTCGACACCTAACCAAATCAGTAAACTTTTTACCTTTATTAGGGTCTTTCTGTAACTGCTCCTTATAATATTCAAACTTAGCTATTATTTCTAATCCAACTTTAGAAGTAAGATTTTTCTTACCCACAACAGTCACACACCAAAGATACAATTCAGAACGAGCCAAAGAAGAACCAGACTTACTAAATCTTTCCACATCTCCAGATGAACTTTCCTCCCTACCAAACCCTAAACGCCTCTTAAAAGCACCTTCACTTTCAAACCTACTAAAAGGATAACAACGCACCAATAACATAGCCCTTGCCATCAATCCAAAACTGTATAAATCAAAAACTTGATTAAAGCAATCAAACTGTAAAGAATAAATTAATTCATATAACTCTCGACGAATTTTAAACTCATTTAAATGTAATTCACATAATTGATTTGCTAAAAACTTAGTAAACTCAGAAATCTCTATCCCATACTCACAAGCAACAGATTTTTCATACTTTTTACTATATCTATTAGCTCCATTCTTAGTATATCTTTCCCTTCCTGCAATCCAACTCCATAATGGAGATAAACCATCAGTTCCTGAAGGTGACTTAGTATGAGCTACTTCTGGAAACTCTCTAGCTAATTGTTGTCTCAATCGATTAATAATAGGAGATTGAATTCTAGCAAGTGAATGTAGCTGTAAATATCTATCATTAATCTCTTTAATCAAACCAGGCTCAAATCTCAGAAAAGATTGTGATTTATCCCAATTTTTTAAAGCATAAACAGCTAATGCCAGTGCATCAGCTTGGTCATTTTTATCAGGTAATCGCTCCGACTTTCTTAAATACTTAACCTCTGGATGACCAACCCAAAATACAGGTATTTGATGAGTATCAGCAATCTTAGACCACAGATAACTATAATTACCTCCAGTTGGCTCCATTACCAAACCATCAGAATCTAGTAAAAACTCAACAAAGTCTTCCACACTTTCTAAATTAAGTTTAAAAGTCAATGGATCGTTTCTCTTAAGTCTCTTATTATCCTTAAAATACTTTTGTAAATCAGCAGGAATCTCATCAAGTTTCCAGCACACAATAGACGATTTACAAACATCGCCTCCAATAATTCTCTTATTCATTTGTGATGGTGATATTAAAAAAAAACAATGTACTCACAAATCACCTGAAAACAGTTGCAATAACCATTTAATTTACTCTCAAAGTACAGTGTTTATAAACTCAGTAAGGTTGCTCATAAAGTTTAAAAAGCGCGAACACTCACTTTACTTAGAAAGCAGGTAACTTACTGAGTATATGCAGGTAAACCTGCAACGGCTAAATGAATAGCCGTTTCATTAACTCCTGCGGGTTAAATCATCAGGCAGGTTTTTTAGAAAGGATTAAGTTCTTCAATATCTTCACTATCTGTAGTTTCAGTTGGTTTTTCTTCTATAGATAGTAACTTTACATCAGTTTCCGCAACCTTTTGAACCATTTCCCAAAAATGAGTTGATGCTTTTGAAACTTCAAGCAGACGTTCAAGTTTAATTAGACCCTCTTCAGTTTCAGTTAGTTCTTTAAGTTCTTCTTTTGCTGATTTAACTCTATCTCTAATACTTTGAAGTTTTTCCTCTCTTTCCTCTAATTTTTTGGTTGCCTCATCAATCTTTTCTCCAACTGTTGGAGCTGCCATTACTCGTAATGCCCTGAGGTAAGGTACTGACTCCCCACCAGAAACAATATCTGCAATTAACAACTTACATTCACTCACAGCTTCTTTAAGATTTTCACCATCATCAAGTTGATAGTTAATCTCAAAAGTGTGACTGGTATAGCTGATTTCAGATTCAAATTTTCCACCAACTGTAAAAGATGTGATTCCCATATTTAAAATATAACTCTACTAGCAATCACGGAGGGCGATCGCCATATCTTTCATTCTCATTTTTCTCTAATACAAACTTGATGTAATGGTCAATTTGTGCTGAAAGATTAGGCTTACTAATTCTTAATTTTTCCAAGTACTTTATTGGATGACTAAAAGCTTTAGCCACAGTTATTTCAGAGTTATATCTTACCACTGAATTATTAGTTTCAGTCTCAACTACTGTAGAAATTTCCTCTGATTCATTTTCTGGATGTTCCTTTGAAACTGCCTGTATTATTTCTTCTCTAGATACTTTGTTTCCACCATTTACTGAATAATACTCATCAACTTCTTGCTCTTTATACTTATAACAACTTTCCTGATATTCTTTATATTCTGGGGAGTTAATTAATTGTAAATAACTATTTTCAATGACAATACTAAGATACTGATTTATATCAACTTCTGAATTATTTTTCCATTTCCAAAAATTAGTTAATTCTCTCAAAGCATCATAAATTGCTTCACTAAATTTAGTTTTAAATGGAGTATATGAATTAGGTTCTAAAACTTTGAGAATAAAATTAGTAGTAATAGGAGTCTTAGAAATTTCAGCAGCATCTAATACATCTTGCCATTTCTGTGCAGCAATTTTAATTTCTTCATTAGTGCGTTTCCCTGCTCTATCTGATACTAATTCAGCAAATTTATAGGCATGAGAGATACATCTTGGCAGTTCATCAAATCCACATCTTATTAGTAGAATTGCCATTCTTGCTGCCCGCATAATCTTTCGACAATACGGTTCAGACATTCTGAAAACTTTAAGACAATATTCTTCAAAAGTTTTAAAGCCTTTCTTAATATATAGTTTATTTTGGACTGCTGCTTTAATTTTGATACCAAATTTGATGTAATTATAGGAGCTATCAAGTAACGATTGATGTAATTCTTCAGTGTCAGATGAGTAATTACATGAGGATATTTCATATTTTTTTCGACACTTTTCGATGGATTTAATCCATTCTGGAGTATCTTCGTCAGTAATTATTTCTTCAAATATTGGTAGGGGAATTTTTCTCATTTTTCTATTAGCCATTCTGTATAGGCTATAGTATCTTCTGGGTCTTTACGAGATGTTCTATATGCAGGTTGTTTGGCTAATGTGTATCCTTCCCTTTTAAGTTCGTGCATAGCAGCAATGAACTTTTCAATATCAGGTTCATATCCAATTAGTCGTACTTCTATGGTTTTTCTAATAGTCACTATTATTATCCTTTGATTTTTTCCAAGACATATCAAAAGCAATAGTTGTATTCACTGCTCTTCTACCAGTTTTTATAATTTTACTGGTAATATCTAGTTGTCTTAAATTTCTAATTTCTTTCCAGCTTGGCATTAATGTTTGAAATATTTCTGCTGATATTTCATAACTAAGATTTACTTTTCTCTCTGTATATAATTCCTCTAAATACTTTGCAGCAGATACTGCAATATCTGATACTTCTACAACTGTTTTATTAAATTGTTCTTCCTCCCATATACTTGTGCATTCTGAAATTTCTTTAGTCATTTTCTTCAGAATATTTAACGAAAGTTTTTTAGTGATTTTTTTTATTGATTTATCTTTCATATAATAAATATGTAGAGTATTAGAGTTCCAGTGATAAGTCCTATCAAAAAGTTAATCATTTTCTTTAAATTGATTTATTCTTCATTGTCTTCAAATAATTCTTGATATAGTTTTTCCATTCTTTGTTGGCTATAAAAATCAAAATAGGATAGCAGTACAAGAATAATAAATATTAAAACTATTAACATAGATATTTTTATTGGAAGTAAAGTACCAATGATAAATCCTACTAATAAACTAGATATAAGGTACATTGAAAGATACAATAAGAAGCCTATAAATTCGAGGTAACTCATATTTTTGACCACTGTTCAAACATACTAGCAACTTGTAGAAACTCTTCAGCCCATGAATTATTTCTTTTGTCTGATTTTCTTTGCTACTTCTGACACACTTTTTATTGCTAGTTCCCCTATTAACCATTTTTCTCTACATTGTCTTCTTGACTTCTGCTCATATTTTTTTAGTCTCTCATCCATTAGTTTTTTGTCTTTAGATTCTTGAGCTTTTATATATTCCGCTATATATTTGTCTATAATTTTTGTAAGCTCTTCATGTGAAATTTCTCCTCTATCCCATTTTTCACTTGCATCTGCAATTTTTGGGTAAGTAATTTGCCATATTCTGTAATGGTGTTCAAAATTATTTGGGTAATCGTCAGGGTCAGGTGGTTCTATGTCAGGAATAATATTAGTATTGGCCTTACTCTGAAACTCTTCAGTATCAAATAAAGTGAGTTGTTTTACTTCTTGTTGTGATTTGTCCCTTCTATATCTTTCTATCCCAGATAGTTCGCGATCGCAACTTTTTACTTTCTCGGTTGATAGTTTAACTGGAGCATTTTGAAATACTTTCTTGGCAATACTTTTAAATATCTCAGAATTTTTAGCTATTTCTTTTTCCTTATAATTAATTTCTGCTTGCTTATAAAAATTTTCTTTTTCCTGGAATTCAGATTCTGTTAAATGATTATTAAAAGAATCGTAGCGATAGTTGTAATATTCATAAGCAGCTTCCCAGGTTTTACGGAGTTTTAAATTACCAAAAGATGAAACTTCTTGAGAGGATATTCCTAATTTATAAATAGCCTCTTTGATATATTTCAGCTTAATTTTACTTAGGCTAGTATAGGAGTCAATAGAAAATGGACTTAAATTTTCATCTATATAAGTTTTGTAGTTGCGATCGCGATTTACGACTTTTTCAACTACTGGCCTAATTGGGAATTTATTGTCTCTTGGTTGAGTTTGCTGAGTGGTGACAAGCTGCTTTCTTACATAATGTCTATAGGCAGCTTCCCAGGTTTTGCGGAATCTCAAGTCACCAAATTTGTTTCGGACTTCTGCTGGGGAGATTTCTAGTTTATAGATTCTCCGCTTCATGTACTTGATTTTGAGTTTTTTCATTTTTCTCTAATATTTAATTTTTATTCCTGAAATAACTTTTCGTTATTGAATGAGTAAAGACAATAACCGATAAGAATTGAAGATGCAGTATCGCTGTACTATAGATTCTCCACTTTCATACCCGTGCCTCACTAAATAGCTTCACATACATTACTTATAGTCTCCTCAGTTAGTCGCCAATAGTTATAACCAACAATTAATCGACATTCTTTTTACTCATCTAACAACTTGTCCTTTTCCTATAGGATAATACCTCTTATAGTTTATATATTGTTCACTTGAAAATAATTGTACGAACAATATATGATTATGTCAAGATATATGCAGTAATATATATTTAAAACAGATGACTAAAGGAAAAAAACGTAATGCCAAGACGGCCCACAAAGAAGTACAGCGAAACAACCAAGAACGTCAATTACACTTTGACAGAGACAGCAAAAGAGGGTATCAAACAACTAGCAATATTGAGGCAGACGACAGCATCTCATCTAGTAGAAATGATTGGTCGGGGAGAAATAAAACTAGCAGCCCCGGAGGAACAATTTCTGGGGGAATTCTAAAACGACTTATTGCAGAGACAGATAATCAAATAATTGAATTAAGGTCACGTTGTGATAAGTTGGAAATTCATAAACAGCTATTAAAAGAACTTTTTGATGAATTGTCACAAAAAACAGGAGAATCTTTAGAAATATCAAATGAAAGTTCTGAATATTATTCTGATTTAACTAAAAAAAAATAAAAACTATTGGCAATGCCGATCGCCCAATAAGCAATCGGCATATTCAAACTAAAAATCAAATTACAATATTGAGTTTAAGATAATGCGCTCGGCATTTTTTATATTTGTACTATATATAAAAATTAGTCATAACAATATTACTCCCCAGCAAGTATAAATGAATGGGGAGAAATATTAGTATAAGCGATCACTTGTACCAAACAATTTCTACAACTGTTCAACTTGCCAAAGATTTTGATTCCCCGACTTTCCTCTCAACACAAACTTCCACCCTCCAACAACACAATAATTTTCATTTTTTAATTTCCTGGGTCTTCTCCCTATTAATTTTTCTAATTCCTTGCTAGTAAGCAACCATTTTTCCTCTGAACATTCTTTTAAATCCCTATGCATCTGAATTGAATCTTCACGAGGACTCATATTATTAATAATTGTCCCTATTATATTTTCTAAAAGAATTTCAGCACTTGTACTTTGTACTGTGAGCTGTTCTGTAAACTGTTCAGTGATAGGACTAATTTTGGACTTTTTTTGTTCAGTGTACTGTTTACTGAACTGTTCACTTTCATCATATACTACATCTGCCTTAACTTCTTTCACAAATGTGGACATCTTATTTCCAGATTTTATATGCTCGTGCAACAGATCTAATTGTTGTAACTGCTCAAGAGTAGCAAAAGCCTTATCATTCTTATCCTTAGCTAATTCAATCTTGAGAGTTTTTAACCGACTATATAAAGCTGCACGAGAATTTAAACCATACCTTAAAAGTAATTCTTGGACAATCATTTGTTTACTATACTGTTTACTGTACTGTTTAGTTTATTGTACACTAAACAGTACAGCTACTAGTGTACATAATACAAAACTTGACAAGTCCAATTTAATCAATAATGATTTTTATCTCAAAAAATAATATTTTGAATAATAATAAGATTTATTAATAAGTTAGTAATAGTCAAACGTCGCTCACTACAAACCAACTACATCTAACTAAAACTAGCCAAGCTTGACTAATTCACTAAATCAAGTTCGACTAAATTTTCAAGAGTTCGTCCCTCTCGCTTGAAAATTAAGTCTCCCTAGATTTGCGTCTCAGGGGAGCCGCCGTTCATAAGTCTACGCTAAGGCTTTGTTTCTCCTATCGTCGAACCAACCGTTTTAGTAAGATTCCGTAAGGCTTCTAGCTCTTAGCGACTACTATAAACACAGATAAGTTTTAGCAACAGTTAAACCATTGACCGCATATTCAGTACCGCTACGCTGCACCAGTTTGCCTCACACGAGCTTGAATTGCGTAAAAAGAAGAAAAATAATTAAAAAAAATAGCGCTCGGCTCGGCCGCTAACGCTAAACAAGTGCTACTGAATATGCTTGATACAAAGATAGTAATTAACAGTTAGATTTATTTTATCAAAGCATAAGTAATAGGAAAATTAATTAGTCATAAAATAATCAGCAAAAACTCTATTCAGAGTCATCATAATCAGTTGTAAATTCCTGTAATAAAGCTTCTTGATCTCCTATAATTTTTTGCCTATCAGCAGCATCAGAAGAAAGAAATTTATCACGCAAATTATTATCAGCCCAAATAGTTTGTTTAAAAAGCATAGGCTGAGGTTCAGAAGTTGATGCTAAAATAGTCTCAAAAGATGATTGAACATTGCGAATAAAATTGCCAATACCCATAAATATTTCCTCCTAAATTATATTAATATTATAGCAATAAAAATCTAATTAATCAATCATCTAAAAGTAAGAATTTTAGAAATTTTTTTATTTTTCTTGTACGCAAAAATACTCCCAAAAAATAGCCAAGCAAAGAAGTAAAAGAAATAATTACTACCAAATGAATAATAAAATCTTTAATCATCTAAAATTTTTCCTAAATAATGATTAAGCACAAAAAACCAACCAAACAAAATGACACTACTATTATACCAAAAAAACTGTACACAGATGAAAGACAAAAATACTTCTATAGGAATAGATTCAGAGTAAGAAAATATTAAAATCAACCACCAAAAAGGCAGAAGCCAATCACCTGATATCACTCTGAAATCAACGAAAGCATTGTGAAATTTTACAGTACCCATACGACTGATTGCACCATCAATGCCAACAGGTTGAAAAGGTAAGTTTCTCCACTGCCATAATCTACTGGTGCTAATTGCATCCCAAAAACCAGCTCCGTAAGCAGAAATATAGTGATAGCGGTGGTAACATTCCACTGATATCACTACAAACGCAATCACTAAAATAAGCAGTTTCAAAAAACGCGAACGCAATCGCATAATGATTGCAAGTGCTATCACTGCAATCGCAGAACGTGAACGACAAGTGATTGCAGACGCAAGCAATAAAGATGATTGCAAGGGTGGAGTTATGAAAGAAGCAGGAGCAAGAAAACCGTTAGCAAGTTCTTGCCTATGTTCCCCGCCAAAGCCAAGAAGTAAAATAATCGAGAGTGATATCACTCCTAATCTGAATCCGGTTAGTGGAAGCGACAAAGGTAGGAGTGATATCAGAATGAAATCAATAAGACCACCACCAATTTCGTAATGCCCTAAAAACGATTGCACGAAATTACCTGAATTCAAATTGAAATAAAAAAGAGCTGCAATCAGTACAGCCCAGGAAAAATATCTATGAGTGATTTCACATTTTATCACAATAATGATTGCAAGAATCATTGTTCTCAAAGATGCAATCATTGGGGAAATGATGAAAAGAAATATTAATAAATTCATTGATTACACCTTAGAGTTGCAGTACCTTCTTGAAAAGGTAAACCTCTAATTTTAATTTTTACATTAGGACAGGTATTATTATCGTCATCATCGCCCCCGTCATCGCCGCCATCATCGTCAATATCATCAATACAAGCAGAAAGAGAAACATCAATATGTTCAGAATAATAGTAGTAGTCTATAGTACAAATAGTTTGAGTAGGTAAAGCACTAGATAGATCTATAGAACTACCAGGGGAAAAACAGCCAAAAGCTTCAAGGCGAATACCATCATTATAATAAACATAGGTAGCACGAAAAAGTGGAGGATAGCAAGAAAAAGGAGTAGATTTCTTATTTACATAAAAGTAAGTAGTTTTTAAACGACAAGAATTAGCAATAGAATTATAAATATATTCTTGATTAGAAATAAAAGGATCAGGGTAATTTTCTTCAGTGCAGTAACTATTAAGAGGAGGAGGACTATTAGCAAGAACAACAAGTCTTGAGTCTCTAAAAAAGATAAGATACATCATAAGTATTATTAGAGGCAGTTTTAATCGTTTCATCAGAATTTTTATCAGGAATATCAGATAATTTTGATAAATCAAAAGCATTGCAAGAATCTTCAATAAATTTATTTTTGTATTTCTCAACATCTATTTCAAAAGGAGATTTTTTAATGAACAGCCCTAAAAGATGAATGAAACAATTTAGGTATAAGGCAGGCTTTTTAAATGATTCTAATACTGAAAAAAAGTAGGAGTACAGTAAAGGAGAATTAAAAATTGTAAGATAGCAATAGTTTGGTATATGAGTTTTATGGCTATATTTATAAAACTCTTTAGCAAATAATTTTGCAGGAAAATTAAATAGAACTGGATTATCACCAATAGATTTATTAAACGACTTATAAACCGTAAATAACATTTTGTCTCCAGTAGACAGAGGTGATATATGCCTGAATTTTGCAAATCTCATTCTATGAAGTTGGAAATTTAAGCCGGAAATCTTATCACTTTTTGCAAACAAATAATTATAGGATTTATTAGTATAAAAATAATAAATCTTGGTTATCATTTTTGAAGCGCCACCTAGACTCTTTGACTTTGTGAGGACAGATGAACATTCTATTATGTAATTACTTTGAGACCGTAAAAGTTTATCAACATGGTCATAATGCTGAGATATCCACCATAATCTTATATGATATTGTCTCATCATTGCTAAGTTTGCTTGCCAATTATCAGGCAAAGAATTCCAATTTCTCGCAGAGCAAAATATACCAGCTTCATCAAGTACAAATATCTTTTTTATACCTTGAATAAAATTAGATAAATCAGTTTTTCCAGATACATTAGTAACTGGTTTTACCACAACATTACCTAATTTAAAATGTCGGATAACATTATGATATCCCATGTAGTAACAGTAATAGTAAAGCGCCTGAGCATTGATATCAAAGTTGAAAACTAAACCATAATTAAGTAGATTAGCCTGCTGCAAAACCAAAGATAATGCAGTAACTGTTTTTCCACTGCCACGTGGAGGAGCATCCTTTGAAGACACTACTCCATAAATTTCACCGTATCGTAAAAAATCAGATACATTCATAACTAAAACCTTGAAAGAGATTTAAATATTTTCCAAGAAGCTACAAGAATGAGGACATTTTTAATATCTGTAACAACAGCTAGTAAGATTCCGCGACCAACAAAAGGTATATTTTGCCCTATTCTATTAACTAGAGTTGAGAGCCACATATTATAGGGAGTGCTTGGAAGCCAAGAGGTTAATTTAAACGAAATACTGCATACCCAAATACCAAATGTTGGTGCAGGGCTTGTACTTGATTCATCAGTATCAAAATCAGGATACCAAGTTCCTCCACCTCCAGGTGAATATCCACCACTAGCAAATGATGGTGAAGAAATGAGAATATAAATTACAATTATTATAATTAAAAGTAAGTATCTACGGTACTTATAAATGAAATATTGCATATACCATCATTGATAAAATAAATGCTGGTGAAATAATATTTCTATACGCATCAAGCAAAAAGCACATCTCATGCGTATAACCAAAGAATTCTACTGATGGACATTCATTTGAATAAGATGAAAAAGACCCATTATACAAAAAATCCATTGGAAAGAAATTCCAGAAGATATCTTGTGTACAGTACTGGATTTCATACCTATCATCTTCATGGAATCTAGGTCCAGCGTCAATTTCTACTTCAAGTGTTGCACCACCAGCATTGTTACCAGTACCACTTCCTCCAGAATCACCACCACTAGCCAAAGATGGCAAAGAAAAAAGTAGCAGTAAAATTACAAAAATGAGAACAATGAAATGTTTCATAGTAGTTCAGGGAAAGATCTATAACTTTCCCTAAATAGAATAGAAATTTTATTACAGGTTGTTTAAGATAATACGTCTAAAAACCTGAAAAGCAGCACTAGCGCCACCAGAGCCAGCAAGTACATTGGTCATGCTAGATACCATGTTCTCCAGCATAGCAGCAATAGCAGCAACCTTATCAACCTCATCAGCAATGACAAGCTGAGCTTTAGCAGGAGGTGACATAGTAATGACAGTAGCTGCTGCTGCAGTAGACAAACCAATAAGAATAGCTTGTTTTGAAATTTTAGGGAATCTCGGAGTATGTGGAATATCTCTATTCAAAGCATTCCATAATGTAATTTGACTCATAATATTAGTTAAGTATGTTGTAATGATGCAGAAAGCATCTTGAACACCTATAAATTTATATAGATGTCAAAGTGCTATCTATTTAAATAACCTGATAGCAAAAACAATACCAATCCTACTAATTTCAGCGAAGATAATGAAGCTAGAGTAAGAGGGGTTATAAAAACTAACTACTGTAATTGTTGTTGAAAGAATAACTGATACAACAAAAGATTTTTTCGACAATTTTGGAGTATAAGGAATATTAGTATTTAAAATACTCCAAATTTTAGATCTTTTCATAAAACCTCTAAGTTAATTCTTAAAAAAGCTTATCCCCAATACAGCAGCAGCCATATAGGCAAGATAACGAGCAGATACTTCTATTCCCCAATCTATTGCAGCTTGAAAATAAGCTACTAATACATCTGCATCAGGAATAGGAACTTCATTCATAAAAACATCCTCACTACATAAGCTACTGCTAAAGCAGAAACTATAATTGCAATATCAGTAGAAAAACTGGAAGAAGATATACCGTTAGGAATATCAAAGAAGTCATTTACAGTTCCTACTGGTTCAATTGAAAAATTGCTATTGTGAGATAACAAGCAATTTAATTCCCGAGAAGCAGGAAGTTGACCTATCTGGCTAGATAAGGTAGTGAAATTTTCCATATCACTACATAACGGTTTAGACATGATTATCGTTTTCCTATGAGCAATCTAAGGGTAAAAATACCAGCGGTTGCTAGAATAAACTTCTGAATTTCAGGGTCTATTCTGTCAACAATTCCATTTACAAATTCCTCCGGGGATACTGGTATCTGAAATTGCCATATTGTGTTAGCGTTTGCTGGCTTTTGGCTTCCCAACACGATCAAAAGCACGAAGAGCAGTAGCACTCTTTTTAGTCGATTTTTTTTGAGGTTTATCATTACTTTTATTTTTAAAGTAAAAGTAGTTCCATCCAGCAAAAGTAATTAGAAATGAAGCAATAATCAAAGGCCAATTAATCATTAAAGACTCCTTAAAGTAGTAAAGAAAACATTTTGAAAGCGATACCAATCAAATAAACAGATATAATAATTGGCACTAAACTTTCCAAAAGTGCATCAAACAGAGTGATTGCATCTGTTAAGGAAATGGTATCCATATCAAAAAGTCCTGCTAGGTATTGATATGTAAATCATATGCAGTGAAAAAATTAATACACCTACAAGAAATAATTTAGAGAAAAAAACTACTAAACCTGAATGAACCTGGTAGTCTATATCCATAGAAAAAACATGACTAAGACATGACTCCATATCAGAAGGAATAATAACATTAGGTTTCCCTGGAACTTGAACAATACAAGATGAATTTTGGTATCGTAGATATCCAGTAATAGTATTATTTAATTCATCTTTATAACGAACAAAAAAAGAATCGGGAACACCTGAAGGTATATCAAAAGTCTGAGCTAATGACACATTAGGCAGCAGCAGAGACAGAAGAAGTAACAGGCTCGTTATAAAACTTGTCAAGACAGTCCGAATGGCGGACAACTTTAAGAATGTCACGGTAAATTGTCGAAGCGTAGACATTCGCCCTACTCTCCTTTGATTGTGGGATTAACTCTGGAGATATAGCAAAATCAAGCGCTACAATATCACCAATTTTTAAATCTAACAATTTCTGAATGGATTCGTCAGGTTCATTCAAAATATCAGTCGGAACTGAAAATTTTAAGCTAGGCTTAAATGTTTGAAATTTAGAGCGAGTAAGATTGCTTACAGCATCTTCAGGAGGATATTGCTTGTTATACTCCTTAATATAATCAGGAGCTTGGAAATAAAATTCCATGCCTCTGCCATCTTCCTTGATAATTTTCTTACAAAAAAGAGCTTCTTTGCACACAACTGGTATCAAAGTTTTCTTTGATAATCCCATAAGTCAAATCCTACTTGTGTAATTGTTTAATTGATTATCCCAAGTAAAGTTAATTAAAGGATAATCACGTTTATTTCGACCTAAATTATCTGAATATTCGGATTCAGCATAAATCAAATCAGGGTCAGTATTTAGAAACCTAAAATATTCACTAAAGATTCCAGAATGAGAAAAGCTTCTCAAGCCAGATATTTGAATTGCTGCTTCACCAAGCCACTTATAATTAGAAATATAATCGGATGGCTTAAATTCATACTTAGTAATTTCCAAAAGAGATTTACCATCATCAGGCAAAACAGCATTAACCCACACTAAAGGATCATAATCAGCTCTAAGAGCATCACGCCAAATAGATTGCCATCCTTGATAATCTAAATAATTATCATTATCAAAATACGACTCATCTACTGCTAAAAGTAAATGAAAATGAGGATGGCAATAAGATTTATCATCTTTAGGCATCGTCACTTCAAAACTTCTAAGATATCCCCTTAAAGATTTAAGGTTATAAATTAAGTTGTTTTTAAACCGCTTAAAAGAAGGAGTCAAAACATACTTAAAATAAGATTTTAAGCTGATTAATAGAGGGTTGCGAACAGTTAAAGTTAGAAATATATACCTAAATTTCTTTGCTATATGAGGCCATATAGAAAGTGATTTAGCTTGATACATTTTTGACCTGCGAAATGCGCACATAGGGCAAAAACGTACTCTACAAAAGTTAGCAGCTCTAAGCTTGAGACCATTGGAAGTTTCAGCAAAAGTCAAATCAGTTGAACAATTTCTAATCCTATATGCCCAATGCATTAGGTCAGGATAACCATAATGCTGATAAGCTAAGTCAAATAAATTAGCAGTCTGTTTCTTTTTCAAATAAAAACTACTAAATTTATAATCTGAATAATGACCAACTTCAGATAAAATGAATTTACCATAATGACTACTGATGGGGTGGTCAGAGAGAGTAAGAGTCATCCTCTTCTCCTAAATCATCTCGCATAACCTGACGAGGAAGTTGACGAACAAGAGCAGGAGAAGGAAGAGAAAGAGGATCTAATACTTCTACAGAAGAAACGTCAATTACAGGAACAATGATATCATGCAGAAAAGAGTTAGGAGTATTAATACGCTGATTAACTCTTTGAGAAGCAAGTTTTAAAATAACATCAGCGTAATTATCACCCAGAAGTATGCCAGCATCGATTACTTTTTCAGGTATATCAGCCATAAAAATCATTTGATAACTAAATAAATAATGGCAAACAAAAACAGAAAAAACAAGAGATTAAGGTGAAGTGAAACCATTGTGATCTGAATAGGTATAAAAAAATGCAACAAGATGACAACGATTTTTTAATTTATACTTGCGAACAATACGATGAAATAAACACTTTACATAACCTGTAGAGTATTGAGTCTTCTCAGCAATTTCACTGTCTGTGAGACCAGATGACAAAAATGATATAAGTTGTGTTTCAAGTTCAGTAAAAAACATAAAAAAAGTAAATTTAGAATAAAAAAATCATAAAAGGTAAATATTTAACAAACAAAAATCAGTAATAAAATTTTAATAATATTAGGACTTACACATGAACGCTATTAGTAAGGTGTCTTAGCGCTAGCGTTAAAGTAACTAAGCAATAATCTATCTACAAAGCTTTTGGATAAGTCCTAAAATTTTCAGCCGTTATCCCTTTATTATCAAGAAAAGAAGTGGCGACGCCTGGACGGGTCGCGGGGCGACCCAAAGCCATGGCATCATCCATCATACTTTTCTATTTTCTAAACCTTCTAGGGATTTA